>JANNXB010000546.1:0-2770 GCA_031409355.1 Betaproteobacteria bacterium
GCGGTGCTCGCGGTGGTCGGCTCCTCCGCGCAATTCCATCCGCAGCACGCGGTGCGGCCGATCATCGAGGCCGCGCGGGTTTGCGCCGACACGCGCGCCAAGCCCCTCGCGGTCTTCCTCACGCCCCAGGCGGACGAGTCCCTCGCGCTGCTGGCGCAGGCAGGCGTCGCGGCGTTCCGTACCCCCGAAGCCTGCGCCGATGCCTTTCGCTCTTACTTTGCATGGCGCGCCCCTGCGAGCCGACATCCCGATGTGGAGGTGCAGAATTTGATTTCATTGAAGAAAAAGATGGATGAGAGAGAGGCTATGAGCCTGTTCGCCTCTCTCGGCGTGCCGGTCGTCGAGTCTGCTGTCGCTCAAGCCCCGGACTACGCGCACTCGCTCGCCTACCCCGTGGCGCTGAAGATCCTGTCGGCTGAGGTGGCACATAAATCCGACGTCGGCGGGGTGGTGCTGGGCATCGGCTCGCGCCAGGAATTCGAGAGACAAGCCCGGCTATTGTCGAAAGACGGAAAGCCCCTCCTGGTGCAGCGCATGGAATCCGGCCTGGCGGAAGCCATCGTCGGCTACCGCGACGACCCGGTGGTCGGGCCGCTGGTGATGGTGGGCGCGGGCGGGATGCTCGCGGAACTCTACAATGACGTGGTGCTGCGCCTGGCGCCGGTGGATGAGGCGGGCGCGCGGGAGATGATCGGGCGGGTGAAGGGCTTCGCGGTGCTGCGCGGTTATCGCGGCCTGCCGCAGGGCGACCTGGAGGCGCTGGCGCGCGCGGTGGCGCAGTTCTCGCGCCTCGCGCTGCTCCCGGGACGGCCGGTTCGCGAAGCCGAAGCGAATCCGGTGATCGTGCGGCAGAATGGGGTCGTGGCGGTGGACGCGCTGGCGGTGCTGAAGGAGGAATGATGCTGGGATTTATCGGCTTGGGAGTCATGGGTGCGCCGATGTGCCGCAACTTGGCGGCGAAGTCCGGCCAGGAAGTGCGCGCCTTCGACAGCGATCTCGACGCCCTGTCGCAGATGGACGAAGCCGGCGTGAAGCCGGCGGAGTCGATCCGCGACGTCGCCGAGCATGCCGACATCATCTTCCTGTCCCTGCCGGGCGGATCGCACGTCAACGACGTGTGCATGGGCTCGGGCAGCCTGCTGTCGCACCTGAAGCCCGGCGGCCTGGTGGTGGATTTCAGCACCACGCCCGTGAACCTGGCGCGCGACCTGAGCGCCCGCTTCCTCGCGCGCGGCATCCAGTTCGCCGACGCGCCGGTGGCGCGCACGCGCCAGGCGGCCAAGGACGGCACCCTGTCGGTGATGGTCGGCGGCCCGGAGCATGTATTCGCGCGCATCAAGCCGCTGCTGGAATGCGTCGCGAGCGACGTCACCTACTGCGGCGGCCCGGGCGCCGGCCAGGCGATGAAGCTCATCAACAACATGGTGTTGTTCCAGAACGTGGTGGCCCTGTCCGAGGCGCTGGCCCTGATCCTGCACGCCGGCCTCGATCCGCAAACCGCGTTCAACGTGCTGGCGAAGGGCTCGGCCGACAGCTTCGCGCTGCGCCACCACGGCATGAAGTCGATGCTGAAGCACGACTTTCCGGAGAAGGCCTATTCCTCGGAATACGCGCTAAAGGACATCCGCTATGCGCTGCGCATGAGCGAAGAGGCGGGCGTGTTCCTGCGCGGCGCCGACAATGCCAAGGAAATCATCAAGAAGGCGATCCGGGCCGGCTACGGCAAGAATTACTTCCCAGTACTCGCCAAGGTCGTGGCCGCTCCAGCCACGCCGAAGCCCACGCCTGCCGCCCCTGCCAAGGGCGCGGGGAAGAAAAAGGGCGGCTGACGGTGTTGCGGCAACTAAAAATCAGAATCGTGCTTCGTATTCTCGGGAAATCCGAACGAGCGCTGCTGCATAGAGATCTTCTGTCTTATTCTGATCGGCCCAAGAAAAACCGAATGGTTTAATGTTGTTAGCGCGGAAACGCAATACGATCAGTTCGTCGAAACTGGCTTTTACGCGGTCAACGAGATCCCGCTCGGACGATTGAGCCTCCTGGTTCGGATGCTTGTTTTTCTTGCCGTCCGTAGCAAATTTCCTCCGTCCTTCATATCCCGTGTAAGAGTCCGCCCAATTCACGCCAACGATTCCAACGCAAATAGGTTTTCCGCCTTGTTTTTTGAATTCCGTAACTTGTTTTTCGAGATCAGAACACACTCGATCAAGCTGTTTTCGCATCGCCTTCGCAAGAATCTTGACCTCAGTCCCAATCTCGATTGTGGCCACTTTTCCGAACGCGACAGCAATTCCTGGTGCTTCAACCGCTACATCATGGGGGACGCGCGCACCAAATGTCGCGTCTCCGCGGCGAGCTTTTTTACCAACTGCCCGATTCGCAGTATTTAGCACGCTACTCTTGGAGGTAACTGCCGCGGCGAATTTTTTCGACATTCCCAAGTCGAAAAGATCCTCGTACATGAATGTAGCGACCCGGTCGCCCTGAGACGAATCCCGATGCAGGTATTTCTTGCCGCGAAAGAGATTTCCGAATTCTGTGAGCAACTTGTAGGGCAAGTGTTATCTCAGGAGGATTTTTTCTTCAATTGGTGATCTTCAACAATCTGCCCCTGCATTGACCCAAACAAAGGTCGATCCTTGACGGCGGCATCGACATTTTCATGGCCGATACGATAGTAGACAGGGTCGATTTCATTGCTAATCGAATTGCGGCCGGCACGATACGCAGCCACAGCAGTCGCGCATGTTCCGGAGAATGGGTCGAGAAC
>JANNXB010000547.1:0-5303 GCA_031409355.1 Betaproteobacteria bacterium
GAATCGTCGTGATACGGGTTGAATCAGGCGGACTTCAGGCCGCCGGACGGAGCGCCAATTCCCGCCTGCGCGCGCATTTCCAGCGCCCGCCGCTGCACCGCTTCATGCAGCCGTGGCTTGTAGCCTAGCGCGAAGAACACCTCGGCGGCGAGAAAAATCGGCGCGACGAAGATCTGGAAAAGATTGTCCACCAGCGCCGGCTTGCGCCCTTCATAGACGTGGCCCCAGAGCTGCAGCACCCAGCCGCCGACGAACAGGATAGCGAACCAGGCAAGGCTCGCGCCGAGCGCGGCCTGCGACAGCGGATCCGCGCCCCAGAGCATGACTCCGAACACCACGGCCATCGCCAGTCCAAGGGCGATGTCGAGCGCCAGGTAGTACAGCAGCAGCACGGAGGTGACGGCCAGTGCCGCGGTCAGCGTAAAACCGCCGGCGTCGATGCGCAGCCAGCCCAGCGGGATCATGAGAGAAAAAACAATCAGCGGTACGCCGACGAAATGCGTCGCCTTGTTGCGCGCGTCCTGATGGTAGGCCGCATAGAAGGACATCTGGTCTTCAAGCGTCTTCACAGGCATCCCTCCTCGTGAATTTGTCCGAACTAAAGCCGCTATAATCAGCATTTTACACGCGCTTATGCAGGTCACGCACGGGTTCGTACAGCCGGGGGGCGGTCCCATCGGGCTCACCATCGGCAACTTCGACGGCGTGCACCGTGGGCATCGCGCGATGCTCAAGAGGCTGGTGGAGAAGACGCGCGAATTGCAGATACCTTGCAGCGTCCTGACATTCGAGCCGCACCCGAGGGAGTTTTTTTCGCCGGCGGCCGCGCCGGCTCGCTTGTCGCGCTTGCGGGAAAAGCTGGAGCTGCTTGCCGAGGCGGGGATCCACAGGACGCACGTGCTGCGTTTTGGTGCGCAACTGGCCGCGCTCGCCGCCGACCGGTTCGTCGAGGAAGTGCTGGTGCGGGGCCTGGGGGTGCGCTGGCTGCTGGTGGGGCAGGATTTCCGCTACGGCGCCAGGCGCGCGGGCGATTTCGCGGCGCTGCGGGCAGCGGCGGCGGGCGGGGGATTCGAAGTCGAGGCGATGGGCGATGTCGTGGAGGGCGGGCAGCGCATCTCGAGTTCCGGGGTGCGTGATGCGCTCGCGGCCGGCGACCTGGCGGGCGCGGCCCGCCTGCTAGGGCGCGGCTACAGCATGAGCGGGCGTGTGGCGCACGGCGAGAAGCTGGGCAGAACCCTCGGCTTTCCGACCGCGAATATCGTGCTGCGCCGCCGGCCGCCCGTGGCGGGGATTTTTGCCGTCACGGCCGAACTCGAGGAAACGCATGCAGGGGAAACGCGTGCCGTGCTGCGGGGTGTGGCAAGCGTCGGGCGGCGCCCGACGGTAAAGGACGATGCGCCGCCGTTGCTCGAAGTGCATCTGTTTGACTGGAATGGCGACCTTTACGGCCGCCATCTCAGGGTGAAGTTCCTGCACAGGCTGCGGGACGAGGCGAAGTACGACGGACTGGACGCATTGCGTGCCGCGATCGCGCGGGACGCGGAGCAGGCAAGGGACTACTTCAGGAACCATGGCTGACTACAAGCACACGCTGAATCTGCCCGACACGCCGTTCCCGATGCGGGGCGACCTCGCCAGGCGCGAACCGCTCCGGGTCAAGGAATGGAACGACAAGGGAATCTACAAGCGCCTGCGCGCGGTGGCCCTGGGACGGCCGCGCTTCGTGCTGCACGACGGCCCGATCTTCGCCAACGGCGATATCCACATCGGCCACGCGATGAACAGGATTCTCAAGGACGTGATCGTCAAGTCCAAGGGCATGTCCGGTTTCGATGCGCCTTATGTGCCGGGCTGGGACTGCCACGGCATGCCGATCGAGGTGCAGATAGAGAAGAAGCACGGGAAAAACCTGCCAGCGGGCGAAACGCAGCGCCTGTGCCGCGCCTACGCCACGGAGCAGATTGCGCAGCAGAAGCTCGACTTCCAGCGTCTGGGCATCCTCGGCGACTGGGACAACCCCTACCTCACGATGGACTACCGCAATGAAGCCGACGAGATCCGCGGCCTCGGCCAACTGCTGAAGAAGGGCTACATCTTCCGCGGCCTGAAGCCGGTCAACTGGTGTTTCGACTGCGGCTCCGCGCTAGCCGAGGCAGAAGTCGAATACGAAGACCGCAAGGATCCCGCCGTCGATGTCGGGTTCGGTTTTTTTGAAAATGAAAAAATCGCAAAAGCGTTCGAACTGCGGTCGCTTCCCGACAAGCCGGGCTGGATCGTCATCTGGACCACGACGCCCTGGACGCTGCCCGGCAACCAGGCGCTGAACGTGAATCCGGAATTCGACTATGCGCTGATCGACACCGATCGTGGCCTGCTGATCGTCGCCGACGCCATGCTCGCGCCGGGCGACGTGCCGGAGGCGACCGAGGAGGAATTCGACGGGCTGGCGATGCCCAAGCTGCTGGCGAAATACGGCGTCAAGGTCTGGCGGCTGATCGGCAAGGCCAAGGGCAGGGCGCTGGAGGGGATCCGCTTCCGGCATCCGTTCTACGACCGCGACTCCCCGGTATACCTGGGCGAGTACGTGACGCTGGACGCGGGCACCGGCATCGTCCATTCGTCGCCCGCCTACGGCGTCGAGGATTTCGAATCCTGCCGCCGCTACGGCATGAAGGACGACGAGATCCTCACGCCGGTGCAGGGCGACGGCAAGTACGCGGCGTCGCTGCCGCTGTTCGGCGGGCTTTCCATCTGGGACGCGAATCCGAAGATCGTCAAGCTGATGCAGGAGAAGGGCACGCTGTTCGCGGTCGACTGGAAGCACGTCCACAGCTACATGCACTGCTGGCGGCACAAGACGCCGGTGATCCTGCGCGCCACCATCCAGTGGTTTGCGTCCATGGACAAGAAAGTGGCTGGGGAAAGCCTGCGTGAAGCCGCGCTGCGCGGCATCGAGGCCACCGAGTTTTTCCCGGCCTGGGGCAAGGCGCGGCTGCACGGCATGGTCGCCAACCGCCCGGACTGGACGCTTTCGCGCGCCCGGCAGTGGGGCGTGCCATTGCCGTTCTTCGTGCACAAGGAAACGGGCACGCTGCATCCACGCACGCTTGAGTTGATGGAGGAGGTTGCCAGGCGCGTGGAGAAGGGCGGCATCGAGGCCTGGCAGACCGTGACGACCGCCGAATTCCTGGGTGCGGACGCCGCGCACTACGAGAAGGTGAAGGACACCCTCGACGTATGGTTCGATTCGGGCTCCACGCATTTCACCGTGCTAAAGGGCTCGCACGCCGCCGAGAGCAGCTTCCCGGCCGATCTTTACCTGGAAGGTTCGGACCAGCATCGCGGCTGGTTCCACCTCTCGCTGCTGGTGTCGTGCATGATGAACGGAGTGCCGCCGTACAAGGCGCTTCTGACGCATGGCTTCGTCATCGACATGGAAGGCCGAAAAATGTCGAAGTCGAAGGGCACCGGCACGGCGCCGCAGCAGGTCGCGGGAACGCTGGGCGCCGAAATTCTGCGCTTGTGGGTCGGCAGCGGCGATTATTCCGGTGAGCTCACCATCTCGAACGAGATCCTCAAGCGCGTGGTCGAGAGCTACCGGCGGATCCGCAACACGCTGCGCTTCCTGCTCGCCAATACCTCCGATTTCGATCCGTCCAAGCATGCCGTGCCGGTGGCACAGATGACCGAGATCGACCGCTACGCGCTAGCGCTCGCCGCGCGCCTGCAGGCGGCCGTGGTCGAGGACTACAAGGTCTATCAGTTCCACCTGGTGACGCAGAAATTGCTGGGCTTCTGCTCCGAGGATCTCGGCGGCTTCTACCTCGACATCCTGAAGGACCGGCTCTACACCTGCGGCGCGGATTCCCGCGCGCGGCGCTCGGCCCAGACCGCGCTCTGGCACATCGCGCAGAGCCTCGTGCGCCTCATGGCGCCCATACTCAGTTTCACGGCCGAGGAAGCCTGGAAGACATTTCCGGGAAATGCCGAAACGAGCATTTTCGAAGAGCTCTGGCACGCCATTCCGGATCCGGCTCTCGAGCCGAAGGCGCTTGAGGCCTGGGGCAAGGTGCGCGAGTTCCGCGAGATTGCCATGAAGAAAATCGAGGAGCGGCGCGAGGCGAAGGAGATCGGCTCCTCGCTCGCGGCCGAGCTCGACATCGGCGCCAAGGGCCAGATGCACGATGCGCTCGCGCGCCTCGGGGATGAACTGCGGTTCGTCCTGATTACTTCGCGCGCATCTGTCACGATGGAACAGGGCTCGGGCGCGCGGGTCAAGGTCAAGGCCAGCGCGCATCCGAAATGCGAGCGCTGCTGGCACTACCGGGCCGATGTCGGCAAGGCCGGGCTGTGCGAGCGCTGCGAAAGCAACCTGAACGGCGCGGGGGAAGAGCGGCGCCATGCCTAGCGTGCCAAGGTCCGCCCGCTGGTTCCTGCTCTCGGCCGTGGTGGTGATCCTCGACTACGCCACCAAGATCGCAATGCTGGAGGCGTTCGCTCCCGGCGAAGGGCGCGCGCTTACCCCGTTTTTCAACCTGGTCCTGGTATTCAACAAGGGCGCGGCGTTCAGCTTTCTCGCCACGGCGCAGGGCTGGCAGACTTTCTTTTTCGCGGCGATCGCGATTGTTGCTTCAATTGTCATAAGTTTCCTGATCCTGAAAAATGAAAATAAACTCCTGTTTTGCGCCGGCCTGGCGCTGATCCTGGGCGGCGCGATCGGCAACCTCTACGACCGCATCGCCTACGGCCACGTGGTCGATTTCCTCGATTTCCACGCCGCGGGCTGGCATTTTCCGGCCTTCAACGTCGCCGACTCGGGGATCACGGTCGGCGCCGGTATCCTGATCGTCGAGAGCTTCCTCCACCCAGAACCGGCCGATGAAAAGCGCACCTGACCGCGCCAAGTGCGGTCCTGACCTGGACCTCGCGCTGCTGCTGAAGGCGCTCTCGTTCGCCGCCCACAAGCACCGCGACCAGCGGCGCAAGGACGCCGAGGCCTCGCCCTATATCAACCATCCGATCGCCCTGGCCCAGGTGCTGGCGGCGGAGGGCGGCGTCAGCGACATCCAGGTGCTTGCCGCGGCGCTGCTGCACGACACGATCGAGGACACCGACACCACCGGCGAGGAGCTGGAGCGCGAATTCGGCGGCCGGATCGCGGCGATTGTCGCCGAAGTCACCGACGACACCGCTCTGCCCAAGGCCGACCGCAAGCGGCTGCAGATCGAGCATGCGTCGAGCCTTAGCGAGGGCGCGAAGCTGGTGAAGCTGGCCGACAAGATCTGCAACCTGCGCGACGTCGC
>JANNXB010000548.1:0-8972 GCA_031409355.1 Betaproteobacteria bacterium
ACGTAAATCCGGAGCTTCTTCACCGGGAGGTAGACCTAGTCATCCGCACTAAATCGTCTAACCAAAAAGTATGCGCCTCAGATCCTCGCGCGCACTCATCTGCTATACCTACGCTGACTCGTAGAGCCTCGTCAGCACGAATTCCCGATGCCCCAGCGCTTCGGCGGCGGTCAGGCGGCCATTGGCGGTGCGGAACATGCATTCGAGCAGCTTGTCGCCCGCTTGGTCCGGCGTCATCTCTTTGCGCAGAAGTCCGGAGACGTCAACGTCCACGTGCTCGCTCATCGTGCGCACGGTGCGCGGATTGGCGCAAATCTTGATGGCCGGCAGGATCGGATTGCCGATGACATTGCCCTGGCCGGTAGGGAAGAAGTGCACCGTGTAGCCGGCTGCCGCGCACAGCGTCACCATTTCCGCAGCGGCGGAGGACGAGTCGATGAACCAGAGCCCCGGAGCCGTGGGCCGCTCGTGCTTGTCCAGCACCCCGTCGACCTTGCACAGCCGCCCGATCTTCTGGATGTTGCCCAGGGCCTTCTCCTCGATCGTGGTGAGGCCGCCAGCGATGTTGCCCTTGGTCGGCTGCGAGTCGGAGAGGTCGCTCGTCTTGTGCTTGTCGATGATCGCCTGGTAGCGGTCGAACATGAACTGGAACTTCTTGCGCACCTCGTCAGTGGCGCAGCGCGCCGCCACCAGGTGCTCGCCCCCGGTCAACTCAGTGGTCTCGCCGAACGCCAGCGTCACCTTGTGCGGGTAGAGCTTGTCGAAGGCGTTGCCCACGGTCGGGTTGGCGCCGCAGCCGGAGGTGGTATCCGATTCGCCGCACTTGGTGGACACCCACAGGTCCTTCAGCGGCCGCTCCTCGCGGCGCAGCTCGGAGGCCCACTGCACGAACTCCTTGGCCTTCTTCGAGGCGCGCATGATGGTGTCGTGGTCACCGTGCTGCTCGATGCCGAAGTAGGCCACGGGCTTGCCGGTGGCGGCGATGGCGTCGGCCACCTTCTTCGCCCAGCCGTCTTCGATGCAGATCACCACCACCGCGGCGACGTTCGGGTTGCAGCCGGTGCCGATCAGCGTGGCGAAGTGCAAGTCCAGGTCGGCGCCGAACTGCAGCCGGCCGTAGGGATGCGGGATGGCGAGGGTGCCCTTGATGTTGTGCGCGACCGCCTCGGCGGCGGCGTTCGAGAGGTCGTCCACCGGCAGGATGATGACGTGGTTGCGCACGCCGACGCGGCCGTTCTCGCGCTTATAGCCCCAGAAAGTCGATTTGCTCAGGTCCATGGTGTTCCTTACCAACGCTTGGTTTTCAGATTCTGCACGTGCGTGTGCTCGCCGCGCGCGATGGGCGCCACGATCTTGCCGATGTCGATGCCGTACTTGATCACGGTGTCGCCCGGCTTGTAGTCCTTGAGCGCGATCTTGTGGCCGATCGGGATGTCGCTCTTGGACTGGATCTTGATCTCCTTGTCGTCCTCCATGATCCAGCCGGTGAGCTCCTGGCCCTTCTTCACGCCCTCGACCACGACCACGCCGACGCCGTCACCTTCTTCATGCACGACGAAATGAATCATTGCCTTGTTTCCCCTTGCGATGGATGGATGGAAGTTTACCCCGTCAACAACCGTTCCCGGACTCGCTAAGCCGAACACGTTGCTGCTCACGGGCGCAGCACCAGCTTGGCTGCGGCGGTGCGCCCCTCGTGCAGGTCGCGGAACGCCGCGGCACCTTCGGCGAGCGGCCGTTCCTCCACCCATGCGAGATCGCCGAAGGCGCCCTGGTGCAGCGCCAGGACCGTGGCGCGCAGGTCTGCCGTCGTATAGGTGTAGGTGCCGATCAGGGTTATCTCGGCCAGCGTGAGCTTGCGCATGTCGATCTCGCTCGCCCAGTCCTGCAGGCCGATGTGCATCACCACCCCGCCCGGTTTCACCGCCGCCAGCGCCGCAGCCCGCGTGGCCTTGCCGCCGACCGCGTCAATGACGAGATCCATGCTGTTCGCTGCCGGGCCGCCCTCCCCGCGCGGATCGTATACGTCGGCGCCGGCCGCCTTCTCCACTGACGCGCGGCGCAGGGGGTTGGTCTCAGCCACCATGACCGAGCGCGCGCCGTAGCTCCTCAGCAACAAAGCCGACAACATGCCGATCGCGCCCCCGCCCAGCACCAGCACCCGGCACTCCGGCAGCGGCCGCACGAGCGAACGCGTCGCGATGTTGATCGCGTGGACCGCAGTCGCCGCCGGCTCGGTCAACGCGGCAGCACGTGTATCCATGTCTTGCGGGATGTCGATCACGCTGCGCGCGGCGGTTGAGACGCGCTCGGCGAAGCCGCCGGCGCGGGTCATGCCGATCATGGTCCGGTTCGAACACAGGTTGTCGCGCCCCTGCACGCAGTAGTCGCAGTGGCCGCAGGTGATGAGCGGGTTTACCGTCACCCGCCGGCCCTGGCCCGGCCCCTCGAGAACGCGCCCGACCAGTTCGTGGCCCAGGATCAGGGGCGGCACGCGCCGGGGGTCGTGGCCGTGGTAGGCGTGCATGTCGGAGCCGCATATGCCGACCGCGTCGACCGCGATCAGCACGTCGCCCTCGCCAAACTGCGGCTCGGGCTCGTCACGGTAGGTGACTTCGTTGGGGGCGGTGTAGACGAGTGCTTTCATTGGTCGGATAGCCGCACGCTATTGAGCGGTGACATTCGCCGCCTTGACGACCGGCCGCCACTTCTTCAGTTCGGCCTGGACGTACCCCGCGAGCGCCTCGGGCGAACCGCCGACGGGCTCGTCACCCTGCGCTACCAGTTTCTCGCGCAGGTCCGGCGCCTTGAGCGCCTCGTTGACCGCCGAGTTGAGCCGGGCGATCACGGCGGCAGGCGTACCGGCCGGCGCGAACAGCCCGAACCACGCGCTGGTCTCGAAGCCGGGGATCCCGCCTTCGGCGAAGGTCGGCAGATCGGGTAGCGCGATCGCACGTGTCCGGCCGGTTGTCGCAAGCGCGCGCATCTTGCCGCCTTTCATCAGCGGCATGACGTTCGGGATATGGTTGATCGAGAAAGCCACTTCGTTGGCCGCAACCGCGAGCATCGCCTTCGGCCCGCCGCCGTAGGAGACGTGAACGTACGTCGCATTGACCGCGCCGCGATAAAGCTCTGCTGCCATATGCGGGAACGTTCCCGGTCCGTTGCTGGCATAGCTGAGCTTGTCACCCTGTCGCCGAACGTATTCGGCGAAGTCCGCGAAGCTCTGGACCGGGGATGCCTGCGGTACGACAAGCACCAGCGGCCCCGCGCTTAGCTGGCCGATCGCGCTGAACGACGTTGCGGGATCGTACGGTACGTTGGGGAAAATGAGCGGGGAGAACACATGCGTCGCGGCGCCGCCGACGAGCAAGGTATGGCCATCGGGCTCGGCCTTCGCGACCGCCGCCGCCCCGATCGTGCCGCCCGCTCCGGGGCGGTTCTCGACCAGGACGCGCACGCCGAGGGATGCGCCGAGCTTGTCCGCAAGCAGCCGCCCCACGATGTCGACGACACCGCCGGCCGGAAACGGAACGACGATGGAGACCGGCTTGGTCGGGAATGCACGCGTTTGCGCGGCGATCGGCGCCCCCCAAAGGCACCCGAGCGCGAGAACTACTGCAACGACGAGCGAACGGTTCATGTTTTTCCTCCATTGAGAAACATTGCGGCCTGCGGCTTGCGTGAGGGTTGCATGCGGGACTGAAGCGACGAGCGCATCGACCAGACCTGAAGCGCCCGGACGAGTTCCTCGCGCTTCTCGCGATGCTCGGACGAGGCCCACAGGTTGCGCACCTCGCCCGGGTCGTTGCGCAGATCGAACAACTCGCCGTCCGGTTCATCCAGGTAATACACCAGCTTCCAGTCTCGATCGCGCCGCATCACCATGTACTCCGCGCCGGTCTGGATATGGTCGCGCGCGAGTTCGGCATAGGCCGCGTCGCGCACCGCCTCCTGCTGCGACGATATGATCGGCCACAGCGAGCGCGCTTCCCAGTTGGCCGGAACTGGAACGCCAGCGGATTCGAGCAGACTAGGCGCGACATCCATGAGCTGCACCAGGCTGTCACTGCGACGGCCACTCCCGCTGCGTGCCGAGTCCCAGACGATCAGCGGCACCCGCTCCACGGTGTCGTACATCGTCCACTTCTGGATGTGTCCGTGGTCGCCGAGCGCGTCCGCGTGGTCGGACGAAAATACGACCAACGCATTCTCCAGATACCCCTTGCGCTCCAGCAGCGCCAGGATCTCCCCGACCTTTTCGTCGATCATGGATACGTTGGCCGCGTAATGGCGGCGGAGCCTGAGCAGGTCGTCGCGGGACGGCCGCAACTGCCAGGCGACGGAGTCAAAATTGTTCCGGATCATGTTGCGGCGAAGTTCGCCCTGTGCCCTGGGTTGCAGCGCCTCCTCCGTGTCCGTGAATTCCGGTACGGGGATATCGACCGCGGCATAGCGGCGGAGGAATGCGGGCACCGGGTCGTACGGGGGATGCGGTCCCGGAAACCCGATCTGGAGAAAGAGCGGATTCTGGGACTTGCGTTCCTCCAGCCACCAGAGGACGTGGTCGCCGATGAAGTTGTCCGAGTGAAGCGCGTCCGGCAGGTGCCACTCGAAGGCGCCGAGAGCGCGCTGGTAGCCTTCCGGGTCCGCGGCATAACGCGTGTACCGGCTGGGTTTCACGAGCTTGTGGGCATGCAGCGCCTTGTCCCACTCGTCGTAGAAGGCCCGGTCGTGTTCATCGAGGAAAAGGGGGCGGTCCTTGTTCTCGACGACGAACCGCTGGTGGAACCCGCCCTTGGCGTCGTAGGGATTGATGTGCATCTTGCCGATGTTCACGCAGTGGTATCCCGCGTCCGCCAGCCACTGCACCCAGGTGGGCGACCAGGGCTGGAAGTTCTTGAAGACTCCGGCCGCGTGCGGGTACATGCCGGTGAAGAGGCTGGCCCGCGACGCGACGCAAACCGGCGACGTGACAAAGCAATTGGTGAAGCTGAAGCCCTCGTGCGCGAGGCGGTCGAGGTGCGGCGTCTGCATCCAGGGCGCGCCCAGCGCGTGAATCGTGTCCGCGCGCTGCTGGTCGGTGAGGATGAGGATGAGATTCTTCTTTTTGCTCATTCACATGCTCCTTTGTCTGTTTGTTCTCTCGAACCGATCAGCCGGCCGAGAAGCCTCCATCGACGAACAGCGTTTGCCCCGTGACGTAATCGGAGGCGCGGCTGGCGAGGAACACCGCCGTACCGCGAAGGTCGGCGAGCTCGCCGTTGCGGCCGGCAAAGGTTTTGTCGGCCATCGCCTGCCAGCGCACCGGATCTTTCGCGACCGGCGCGGTCAGCGGCGTGGCAAAGAAGCCCGGGCCGATGGCGTTGGCGGTGACGCCGTGGCGCGACCATGCCTGGGCCTGCGCGCGGGTGAGCTGCATAATCCCGCCTTTGGAAGCGCCGTAGGGCGCGCTGTCGGCGAAGGCGCGCACCGACTGCAGCGAGGCAATATTGATGATGCGGCCCCAGCCCTTCGTAATCATCGCCGGCGCCAGCTTCTGGGCGAGGAAGAACGGCGCGTCCAGGTTCAGCCGCAGCGTGGCGTCCCAGTCCGCCTCGGTCACCTCGGCCATCGGCTTTCGCGGATTGACGCCGGCCGCGTTAACGAGGATGTCGGGTGCGCCAAAGAACGCGGGCGCCTCGGCCGCGCAGCCGGCAAGCGCCCGGCGATCGGTGAGGTCGCAGGCAAACGCCGCGGCGCGCTCCCCGATCTCGAGCTGGGCTTGCGCCAACTCCGTCGCGCGGCGCGCCACCAGCACCACGCGCGCGCCAGCCTCTACCAGTGCGCCCGCGATGGCGCGGCCAATGCCCGAGTTGGCGCCGGTGACGAGCGCGACCAGTCCGGACAAGTCGAACAATTTGCCGATACTCATGTGCCGACGGGCGCGCCCTTGTCGAAGCGCTCGGCCGGGAAGTACTTCGCCAACCGGTCATCGGCAGTGCGCGCGTGCGCCTCCATACCCTCCAGACGCGAGATGCGCGCCGTAACCTGGGCGATGTCGCGGTTCGCGTCGCGCGTCATGCGCTGCCAGGTCACCGTCTTGATGAACTTGTGCACCGACAGCCCGCCGGAGTAGCGCGCCGCGCCCTTGGTCGGCAGGATGTGGTTCGGCCCCGAGGCCTTGTCGCCGAAGGCCACCGTGGTTTCCTCGCCGAGGAAAAGCGAGCCGTAGCAGGTCAGCGTCGCAAGCCACCAGTCGAGGTCGCGCGCCTGTACTTCCAGGTGCTCGGGCGCGTAGCGGTCCGAGGCCTGCGCCATTTCCTCGCGGCTGTCGCACAGGAGAACTTCGCCGTAGTCGCGCCAGGCGGCGGCCGCGGCGTCGCGCGCCGTCGGCGGCAGCTTCTCGATCAACCCCGGCACCAGGCGCATCACCTCCTCGGCCAGCTTGCGCGAGGTCGTGATCAGCCACGCCGGCGACTCATGGCCGTGCTCGGCCTGGCCGACGAGGTCCGAGGCGACGATCAGCGGGTCCGCGGAGTCGTCCGCGATGACCGCGATCTCCGAAGGCCCCGCGAAGACGTCGATGCCGACTCTGCCGTAGAGCGCGCGCTTCGCCTCGGCGACGAATTTGTTGCCCGGGCCGACGACGATGTCGGCCGGCTTGCCGGTAAAGAGGCCGAAGGCGAGGCTCGCGATCGCCTGCACCCCGCCCAGCGTCATGACGAGGTCCGCGCCCGCGACCTTCATCGCGTAGAGCACCTCCGGGTGGATGCCCTCGCCGCGATACGGCGTCGAGCAGGCGACCACCGTGGGCACCCCGGCCGCCTTGGCGGTGGCGATGCTCATGTAGGCCGAAGCGATGTGCGCGTAGCGCCCCGTGGGCACGTAACAGCCGGCGACGTTGACCGGGATCAGGCGCTGGCCCGCCGTCAGGCCGCCGTGCAGCGGCGTCGAGAACTCCGCGCACGAGGCGCGCTGAGCGAGCGCGAACTTGCGCACCTGTTCGGTGGCAAACTCGATGTCGCGCTTTGTGCCCGCGGCGACGCCCGCGGTCCGGCGTTCCATTTCCTCGCGGCTGACCAGGATCTCGCCGGTCCAGCGGTCGAGCTTCGCCGCGTAGTCGCGCACCGCCTGCTCGCCGCGGCGCTCGATTTCCGCGAGCATGTCCGCGACCACGGCGCGCGCATTGTCGGTCTGCGAGTCCGGCGTCTGGGTGGCCGTTTTGAGGTGCTGTATGGGCATTAGCGTGAGGGCTCAGGATGAAAGCGCTTTCATGGAGGGTATGGAAGGATTTCAGCGTGGTCAATATGCAGTGCAGCAAATCTGGATGGGAGCGTTCTCAGGCGCCTGCTTCTATACTGGGCGTCATGGCGAACCGCCGCTCGTGAACCGCCGGCCCTCAGCTCGTCTCTCGGACGTGGCGCGTGCCGCCGGCGTTTCACTATCTACCGCCTCACGCGCGCTCGCCGATCCCGGCTTGGTGCTGCCGGCAACACGCTCAAGGATTCAGGACGCCGCCGCGCGCCTGGGCTACGTGCCGCACGGCGCGGCGCGCGCGCTCGCGTCCCGCCGCTCGCGCACCATCGGCGCGGTGGTGCCGACGCTGGACAACCCGATCTTCGCGGCCTCCACCCAGGCGTTGCAGCACCGCATCGCACGCGACGGCTACACGCTGCTCGTGGGCAGCCACGAGTACGACCTCGAGGCGGAGGTGAAGGTTGTGTCGGCGCTGGTCGAGCGCGGCGTGGACGGGATCGTGCTGGTGGGCCTCGATCACAGTCCGGATCTGCACCGGCTGCTGGCGAAGGCCGCGATCCCGTTCGAGTTCACCTGGGCCACCGACGCCAGCCAGATCCACTACTCGCTGGGATTCTCGAATCGCCTCGCCGCGGCGCACGTCGCGCAGCACCTGCTCGAACTGGGGCACCGCGAGTTCGCGATGATCTCCGGGCAAACCACGAGCAACGACCGCGCGCGGGAGCGGGTAGCCGGCGTACGCGAAGCGCTGGCCGCGCACGGGCTGGAGCTGCCGTCTCGCCGGGTGCTCGAGATTGCCTTCGGTATCTCCGCAGCGCGCGCCGCGTTCGGCCGGCTGCTCGATTCCGGCGAGCGCTTCACGGCCCTGGTCTGCGGCAACGACCTGCTCGCGCTGGGCGCGCTGCTCGAGGCCGCGGCGCGCGGCATCGCCGTGCCGCGCCAGCTCTCGGTGACCGGCTTCGATGACATCGAGCTGGCCGGAGAGTTCTCGCCGGCGCTGACGACGATCCACCTCCCGGTCGCGGACATCGGCCGCATTGCCGCCGAGCGCATGCTGGCGCGCATCGGCGGCGGCGAGGTGCCGAAGTCGCACGAGATCCCGGTGCACCTGGTGGTGCGCGCGAGCACCGCGCCGCCGGGCTGACCGATTCGGTTAACCCTGCCCATGCCCGACCGCCGCCGGTTCCTGGAAACGCTCGCCGCGCTGGGCGTTTCCCAAGCGCTGCCGGTGCGCGCCGCCGACCGCAAGGTCAGATTCGATTCCTACCCTTTCACGCTCGGCGTCGCCTCGGGTTATCCGGTACCTGATGGGTTCGTGCTCTGGACGAGGCTCGCGCCCCGTCCCCTGGAGAGCGACGGCGGTCTTACGCCGGAGCCGGTGCCGACGATCTGGGAAGTTGCCGACGACGAGCGCTTCGCGAAAGTCGTCGCGAGTCGCACCGAGTTTCCAACCCGCGAATGGGCGCATTCGGTGCATGCCGAGGTTCGCGGCCTGGAGCCTGATCGCTGGTACTACTACCGTTTTCGCGTCGGCGGCGCTGTCAGTCCGGTTGGGCGGACCCGTACTGCGCCGCTGCCCGGCAGCCTGCCGGCACGCCTCAGATTTGCGTTTGCTTCCTGCCAGCAGTACGAGCAGGGCTGGTTCGGCGCCTACCGGCATATCGTTGCCGACACGCCGGACCTTGTCGTTTTCCTGGGCGACTACATCTATGAATCGTCCTGGGGCAGCAACC
>JANNXB010000549.1:0-13495 GCA_031409355.1 Betaproteobacteria bacterium
ACCGTGGGGTTCTACATGATGGTGTGCCGCTTCCTGGAGAATTTCGAGGTCGATATCGAAGCGCCGGGCACAATCACATGATTCCAATGGGTGAAACGCGCCTGCCCGATATCAGTCTCCGAAAATCTCGCGCGTGTGCTCGCCAAGTTTCGGCGCGCGACGACTGACAGGCGGCCGCTCGCCGTCGAGCATGATCGGCAGGCCCATCAGACGCAGATCGAGCCCCGGCACCTGCATCAGCATGCCGACCGCCTCGGTCTGCGGTTCGGCCAGCATTTCGGTCAGGGTGTTGATCGGCGCGCAGGGCACGCCCGCGGCCTCGAGGATGTCGATCCACTCGCCCTTGGTGCGCGTCGCCACGATGCGCGCCACCTCCGAGAGTATTTCTTCGCGATGCTCGTAGCGCCCGGCGTTGCGCGCGAAGCGCGGGTCGCTCGCCCAGTCCGCGCGACCGAGCGCGACGGCGAGCTTGACGAACAGCCGGTCGTTGGCAGCGGCGATCACGAGCGGGCCGTTGCGCGCCTCGAAGCCCTGGAACACGATCAGTTTCGGGCTGCCAGTCGGATGGCGCTGCGGCAATTCGCCCGACAGCGCGTAGCTCGCATAGTGAATGGTCCACCAGCCGAGCGCGGTCTCGAAGAGCGAAGTGTCCACCGCGCCGCCCCGCCCGGTGGCCGAGCGGCGCACGAGGGCGGCCAGCACGCCGATCGCCGCCCACATGCCGGTGCCATGATCGAGCACCTGCGTGCCCATGCGGACCGGCGGTCCGTCCGGTTGGCCGCTCATCATCATCATCCCGGCGAAGGCCTGCACCATCGGCTCAAAGCCCGGCCGGTCCTTGAGCGGACCGACGCTGCCGAGCGCCCCGAGCGAGCAGTAGACGAGTTTTGGGTTGCGCCGCATGAGCGTGGGGCCGTCGAGTCCGAGCTCATCCATGGATCCCGGACGCAGGTTCTGCACCAGCACGTCGGCGCTATCGATCAACTGGAGCAGGCGGGCCACCGCGGCGGAGTCCTTCAAGTCAACCGCGATCGAGCGCTTGCCCAGGTTTACCGCGTGAAACGAGCTGCCGGTGCCCTCGAGGAACGGGGGCCCCCAGCCACGCGTGTCATCGCCGCCCTCCGGCCGCTCGACCTTGATCACGTCGGCGCCCAGGTGCGCGAGAATCTCGGCGCAGTACGGTCCGGCGAGGTTCTGCGCCACTTCCACCACGCGAATGCCTTTGAGCGGTAGCATCGCCGGCATTCTTGCACAGTCATGCAAACAGACTAGACCACGGAGACCCACGACATGAAGTTCGGAATTTTCTACGAGCACCAGCTGCCGCGCCCCTGGACGGACGGGGCCGAGGAAAGGCTGCTGCACGAAGCCCTGGACCAGGTACAGCTCGCCGACGAGCTCGGCATCGACTTCGCGTGGGAGGTCGAGCACCATTTCCTCGAGGAGTACTCGCATTCCTCGGCGCCCGAAGTATTCCTTGCCGCCTGCTCGCAGCGCACCAAGAACATCCGCCTCGGCCACGGCATCATGCTCATGCTGCCGGGCTACAACCATCCGGCGCGCGCGGCGGAGCGCATCGCGACGCTGGACCTGGTCTCGCGCGGCCGCGTCGAATGGGGCACCGGCATGTCGGCGTCGCGCTCGGAGCTCGAAGGCTTCGGCATCAACCCCGACGAGCGCCAGGCGATCTGGAAGGAATCGGTCGAGCAGGCGGCCAACATGCTGGTCATGGACCCGTACCCGGGCTACGCGGGCAAGTACTTCTCCATGCCGGTGCGCAACGTCGTACCCAAGCCGGCGCAAAAGCCGCACCCGCCGCTGTGGATGGCGTGCTCCAACCGCAACACGATCAAGTTCGCGGCGCAGAACGGCATCGGCGCGCTGACCTTCGCTTTCATCGATCCCGCGGAAGCCAAGCAGTGGGTGCAGGAGTACTACGAGATCTTCAAGCGCGAGTGCGTGCCGATCGGCCATACGGTCAATCCGAACATCGCGATGGTGGCGGGCTTTTCCTGCCACCCGGACGCGGAAGAGGCCAGGCGCCGCGGCATCGACGGTTTTCGCTTCTTCCAGTTCGCGCTCGGTCATTTTTACGCCTTCGGCCGCCACACGCCTGGGCGCACCAATATCTGGGAGAAATTCACGGCGGTGCGCGACCAGCTCGGCACCGAGGTGCTCGGCGCCGGCGCGGGCTGCATCGGCTCGCCCGACCAGCTGCGCGCAGCGCTGCGGCTGTTCCAGGACGCCGGCGTCGATCAGACCGTGTTCATCCAGCAAGGGGGCAACAACAAGCACGCGCACATCTGCGAATCGCTGCGCTGCTTCGCGACCGAGGTCATGCCGGAGTTCCGGCGTGGCGAGGCCGAGCGCGAGGCGAAGAAGAAGGAAGAACTCGCGCCCTATGTCGAGGCGGCATTCAAGCGCAAGCAATTCATGCAGCCGCTCGCGCGCGACAAGATCCCGACCTTCCCCGCATATGGGCTTACCGCCCCGCCGGTGGATCTGTCGACACTGCCCGAAGCCAACCGGCAGCGGGCACTCGTGATGCGCAAGATGCGCGAGATTGCGGAAAAGAGCGGCAACGGATGACCATGACAGGCCGCGATTTCAGCGCCATCCGCCCGGCGATGCAGCGCTATGTGGATGCTGAGCTGCTCTCCGGCGTATCGTGGGCCGTGATTGCCGGCGGCGAGGTGGCGGAGACCGGATGCGTCGGCTGGGCGGACAAAGAGGCACGGATAGCGCTCGGCACCGACCATCTGTTTCGCGTCTTCTCGAACACCAAGCTGGTCACCTCCTGCGCCGCGCTCATGCTGATGGAAGAAGGGCGCTTCGGGCTCGACGACCCCGCCGAGAAATATCTGCCGCAGCTTGCCAACCGGCGCGTGTTGCGGCCGGGTGCCACCGATGCCGGCGATACGGAGCCTGCCGCGGGGCCGATCACGATCCGGCACCTGATGACCCACACCTCCGGGTTGGGCTACGGGGTGCTCGATCCGGGCACGCTGATGTTCAGGCTCTACAACGAGCACCGCGCGCTCAATCCCGCGACCACGCTTGCCGACATGATGGAGGTGCTCGGCAAGCTGCCGCTTGCCCGCCACCCGGGCACGGCATGGGAATATTCGATCGCCACCGATGTCCTCGGGCGTTTGGTGGAAGTCCTAAGCGGAAAAAGATTCGACGAATTCCTGCGCGAGCGCATCTTCGCGCCGCTGGCCATGACGGATACGGGATTTGTCGCCAAGGACAAGTCCCGCCTGGCCGCCTACTACGCGGGCGCGGACATCCTCGACCCCATGAAGCCCGGCCTCACGCGCCTCGATGACCAGCCGTATCCGGGCGCGTTCGTGGTCCCGGTGCCGCGCCTGTCCGGCGGCGGTGGCCTCGTGTCGAGCTTGCCGGACATGGTTTCGCTCGTGAAAAGCCTGATGCCTGGCGGCGCGATGCCTTTGCGGCCGCGAACCATTGCGTTGATGCGAACCAACCAGCTCGCCGCGGGGCAATGCATCCGCTTTCCGCGCCTGGGCGACGTGCCGGGCAAGGGGCACGGGCTTGCGGGCGCGGTGACGCTCAAGCCATCGGCGATCGATCCCGCGGGCGCGACAGGGGAATTCGAGTGGGGCGGCATCGCCGGCACGCATTGGTGGATCGCGCCGGGCGGCAAATTTGCCGGCCTCGCGATGACGCAGCGGCAGATGGGGTTCTGGCATCCGTTCGCATTCGAGTTCAAGCGCCTGGCCTACCAGGCGGCCGGCTGACGGCCTGCGCTGACGTTGTCCGCTGACGTCGTCCATTACGCGATCGGCGCGATCGTCGGATTGCGGCGCAGCCGGATGTCCTCGAGCCGCAGCGCGACCGCTGCTTCGATATTCGGCTGCACCGGCATGATGTAGAAGGTATCGCTCCGGATCGCCGCGAGTACCAGCGCGGCCACTTCGGCCGGCGGCAGGCCGTTCTTGAGCAGCTCACCCACCGTGCGGCGCATCATCTCGATCTTCGGCGTCAGGACAGGCTGCGCCAACGCGTTGGGCATCATTTCTTCGGGACGGTTGCGCGCCGACTCCAGGATCCTGGTGTTCACCCAGCCCGGGCACAGCACCGAAGCCGATACCTTCGCATCGCGCTCCTTCAGGTCCTTGTAGAGCCGTTCGCTCAGGGCCACGACCGCGTGTTTCGAAACCGTGTACGGGCCCATCGCCGAGGTAACGATGCCGGCGACCGAGGCGGTGTTGACGATGTGGCCCGGCTCGCCGGCGGCCAGCATGCGCGGCACGAAATGGCGTATGCCGTGCAGCACGCCCGAGAAATTGACCCCGAGCACCCAGTCCCAGTCTTCCTTGGGCACGTTCCAGATGCCGTCTGCACCCGCGCCACCGCTTACACCGGCGTTGTTGCAAAGGATGTGCACCTTGCCCCAGGTCGCAAACACGGTGTCGGCCAGGCGTTTGATCTCGGACTCTTGCAGCATATTGGTACGCACCGCCATGGCGATACCGCCCTGCGCCTTGATGGCTGCTTCGGCCGCGGCCAGCGGCGCTTCCTCGATATCGGCGAGCACGACTTTCATGCCTTCGGCCGCGAAGCGCTCGGCGAAGGCGAGCCCGATCCCGCTTGCCGCGCCGGTCACGACCGCGACCCTGCCCGTAAAAACGTCCATCGCCGTCTCCTGAGTTGCCGCTGTCAAAAACCTAGTTGTGCCAGTGCGCCGGCAGCTGCTTGAGGCCGCGCAGCACGAACGTCGGACGCCACTCGGGGTTGTCCGCATCGTCCAGCGCGAGGTCGGGCAATCGCCGCAGCAGCGTCGCAATCGCAACTTCGGCTTCGATGCGCGCCAGCTGCGCCCCCAGGCAGAAATGAATCCCGCCGCCGAAAGAGTGCGGCCGGATGTTCGCTCGCGTGATGTCGAGACGATCCGGATGATCGGGATAGGCGGCCGGATCGCGGTTGGCGGAGCCGAGCAGGCACAGGACCGATTCGCCCTTCTTGATGGTCTTGCCGCCGATATCGATATCCTCGAGCGAGACGCGGCCTGTCAGTTGCACTGAAGAGTCGTAGCGCAGGAATTCTTCCACCGCGTTGGTCATGAGCTCGGGCCTGGCCTTGAGCAGCGCCAGCTGCTCCGGGTTGCGGTGCAGCGCGAGAATACCGTTGCCGATCAGGTTGACGGTGGTCTCATGCCCGGCGCCGAACAGCAAAATGATGTTGGCAGTGAGCTCTTCGTTGGAAAGCTTGCTGCCGTCCTGCTCGGCGTGCACCAGCTGCGTGGTCAGATCGTCACCCGGTTCGCGCCGGCGCAGGTCGAAAAGCCGCTGAAAATACGCGCTCGAAGCCAGATGCGATTCATTCGCCGCGTCAATTTCGGCCCGCGTCAGCGGCACCGGATCGAGCAGCCTGCCGCCGGTCCTTTCGCGCACAAAGAAAATTTCCCGGTCTTCCTTCGGGATGCCGAGCATGTCGCAGATCACGATCACCGGCAGGCGAAACGCGAATTCCTCGATCAGGTCCATGTGGCCGCGGCCGGCGACACGAGCGAGCGAGTCATCGACGATCTGCTGGATGCGCGGGCGCATGTCCTCGACGCGCCGCGCGGTGAAGGCCTTGACCACCAGGCCGCGCAGCCGCCCGTGGTCCGGCGGGTCCTGCTGCAGCATCCAGTGCTGCATGCTGCGGAAAACCGCCTCCTCCATGATGCCGGGGCCGTAGCGCTTGGTGGTGCGCGCGACATAGTCCTTGCCAAAGCGCTTGTCGCGCAGGATCGCGCCGACCTCCGCATGGCGGCTGGCCAGGAAGGCGCCGAACGGGGTCAGCTGGATCGGCTCGGCCGCCCGCAACCGCTCGTAAGCGGGGTACGGATCGCGGATGAAATCCGGCGACAGCGGATTGAAGAGCGGCGCAGCGGCGGGAGCAGCCAAGGGTCGATTCATTGCGGTCTCGTATTCGCAGGCATGGGAGCGCTTGAGTCTATCAACGGATGGTGGCAGGCGACGAACTGTCCGCCACGGACCGGGCGCAACTCAGGTTTTTCTTCTGCGCAGAGCGCATCGGCGCGCGGGCAGCGCGTGCGAAACCGGCAACCCGTGGGCGGCGCGATCGGCGAAGGCGGTTCGCCGACCGGCACATTCAGCGCCGGCCGCACCGCCGGATCGGGCACCGGAATCGCATCCAGCAGCAGCCGCGTGTAGGGATGCGCCGGCTGCGCGAACAGTTGCCCGGTCGGTGCGATTTCGCACAGGCGGCCGAGGTACATCACCGCGATCCGGTCGCTCACCGCCTTCACCACCGCGAGATCGTGGGCGATGAAGAGCAGCGTCAGCCCATAGCGGCCCTTCATGTCTTCGAGCAGGTTGAGGATCTGGGCGCGGATCGAGACATCCAGCGCCGATACCGGCTCGTCGCAGATCACCAGTTGCGGTTCGAGAATCAGGGCGCGCGCGATGCAGATGCGCTGGCACTGGCCGCCGGAGAATTCATGCGGCAGGCGCCCCCGGGTCTGGTCTGGATCGAGGCCGACCGCGACAAGCACTTCATGTACGCGCCGCTCGCGCTCGGCGCGATCGGCAACCCCCGTGATGAGCAAGGGCTCGGCGACGATATCGCCGATGCGCCGGCGTGGATTCAGCGATGCGATCGGGTCCTGGAAGATGAGCTGCAGCCGCGGGCGCATCAGGCGCAGCGCTTCGCCCGCAAGCCGGGTCAGGTCGGTGCCGTCGAAAATAACTTTGCCGGCGGTCGGACGGCGCAGTTGCAGCACGGCGCGCCCGAGCGTCGATTTGCCGCAGCCGGATTCTCCCACCAGTCCGAGCGTCTCGCCGCGGCCGACCGTCAGGCTCACATCGCTGATCGCATGTACCGTCTTGCCGCCAACGGCGTACTCGACGACGAGATTCTCCACCTCCAGCAACGCCTGTCCGCTCGCCTGTTGCATCAGGCGCCTTCGACTGCCACCGGCTGCAACGGATGCCAGCACGCATATTGACCGCCGGACGCATCCAGCGCGCTCAATGGCGGCTTGGCGGCAAGGCAGCGTTCGTCCACATGACCGCAACGAGGCGCGAAAGAGCAGCCTGGCAGCGGCCGCGTCGGATCGGGCGGCCGTCCGCTGATGGCCGGCAAGCGGGTATGCGGAGCGGCGTCCAGCTTCGGGATCGCGGCCAGCAGCGCTTCGGTGTAGGGCATGCGCATGCGATCGAACAGCACCGGCGTCGGCGCCCGCTCGACCACGCGCCCGGCATACATCACCGCAACCTCGTCGGTACGGCCTGCCACCACGCCCAGGTCATGCGTGATCAGGATCATCGCCATGTGCCGGCGTTGCTGCTCGCGCGCGAGCAGATCGAGGATCTGCGCCTGGATCGTGACATCGAGCGCGGTGGTCGGCTCATCGGCGATCAGCAGCCGGGGCTCGCACGACAAGGCGATGGCAATCGCCACGCGCTGGCGCATGCCGCCGGAAAGTTGGTGCGGATACTGGCGCAGGCGCTGCTCCGGCGCCGGGATACCGACCTCGGCGAGCAGTTCCACCGCGCGTCGCGACGCGGCCTGGGATGCGATGCCGGTATGCGCCTGCAGGGTTTCCACGATCTGGGTGCCGATGCTAAGCACCGGGTTGAGGGAAGTCATCGGATCCTGGAACACCACGGCGAGCGCCGGGCCGCGCAGCCGGCGCAGTGCCTCGGGCTTCAGCTGCGCGAGGTCCTGACCCTCAAACAGGACGCGCCCGGAAAACTCCGCGCGCTTGGGCAACAGTTGCAGGACGGAACGCGCCAGCATGCTCTTGCCGCTGCCCGACTCGCCGACGATGCCCAGCGTGCGGCCGGGCGCGAGGGTCAAATCGACCTGATCGACCGCCAGCAGGCGGCCGCGCGGCGTGGGCAGCGCGACAGACAGGCCCTCGATCGACAGCAGGGCTGCGCTGCTCACAATGCGCTTGCCCGAGGGTCCGTGAGTGCGCGCAACGTGTCGCCGACAAGGTTGAAGGACAGTACGGTCACAAACATGATTCCCGAGGGCAGGAACGCGAGCCAGGGCGCGATGTCCAGACTTTCGCGGCCCTCGCCGATCATGCTGCCCCAGCTCGGCGCGGGCGGCGGGACGCCCAAGCCGAGGAAACTGAGCGCGCCCTCGGCCACGATGGTCACTGCCACGGCGAGCAGGAAGAAAGCGAGCAATGGCAGCGCGACATTGGGCAGCAGCTCGCGGATCAGGATGCGGGCATGGGTGGCCCCCAGCGCGCGCGCCGCGACCACGAACTCGCGCTCCGACAGGCTGAGCGTCACCGCCCGCGCCACGCGCGTGAACGCCGGAATGCCGAGTACTCCGAGCACGAAGATCATGTTCTGTATCGACTGGCCGAGATAGGCCGTGACCGCCAGCGCGAATACCAGCGGCGGGAAGGCGAGCAGGACGTCGGCCCCGCCCGTGGCGAGGATTTCGAAGCGGCCGCGAAAGTATCCCGCCAGCATGCCGAGGCTGCCGCCGATCAGCACCGCAATCACCGGCGCCAGCAGCCCGACCGTGAGCGAGATGCGCGCGCCGTGGATCAAGCGGGAAAACGTGTCTCGACCGAGACTGTCGGTGCCGAGAAGATGCGCGCCGCCGGGCAGCGCGCGCCGCGAGAGCATATCCATGTCGTTCGGGCCCGGCATCGGCAGCATGCCGGCGCACAGCGCAGCGAGCACGATCAACGTGATCCAGGCCAAAGCGGCGAAAAACAGAACGCCAGGTCCGCGGCGCGCCTGCCCTTCAAGCGCGGCCATGGCGAATCCGTGGGTCGAGCAGCGCATACAGCATGTCGACGAGGAAATTGACGATGACGAAGGCCGCGGCGACGAACAGCACCACACCCTGCATGATGATGAAGTCGCGCGCATAGATCGCGCCCACCAGCAACCGGCCGATGCCGGGCAGCGCGAAAATGGTCTCGACGATCAGCGCACCACCGATCAGCCTGCCGATGTTGATGCCGGCGACAGTCACCAAAGTCAGCGAGGAGGGCTTGAGCGCATGCACGAGCAGGATGCGCGCCGGCCGCAAGCCCTTGGCTTTTGCCATGGCGATAAAGTCTTCCTGCAGGGTGGCAATCATGTCGGAGCGCAGCACTCGCATCAGCACCGGCCATTCGCCGAAACCCAGGGTGAGCGCCGGCAGCAGAAAACTGCGCAGATTGGCCAAAGGATCTTCAGTGAACGGCACGTAGCCCGTCGCCGGCAGCCAGTTGAGCTGCACTGCAAACAGATAGATCAACAGGATCGCCACCATGTAGGAGGGCATCGACAGTTTGCCGAACGCCATGCCGGTCAGGAAGCGGTCGATCGCGCCGCCACGGTTCACGGCGCAGAGGATCGCCAGCGGCACGCCGATCGAGAACGCAATCACCTGCGCCAGGATCATCAGTTCGATCGATACTGGCAGGCGATCGAGCACGGCGCCAAGCACGAGATCTCCGGTGCGAAACGAGCGGCCGAGATCGCCCATGACCACGTTGCCCAGCCACTGCAGATAGCGCTGCCAGAGCGGCAGGTCGTATCCCAGTTGCTTGTGCAGCGCGGCGATCAACTCCGGCGTTGCCTGGTCGCCCAGCATCACATAGGCCAGATCGCCCGGCAGCAGGGCACCCACCATGAAGGTGAGCAGGCTGACCGCCAGCAGCACCGGCACCAGATAGAGCAGGCGCCGCGCGAAGAAGCCCAGCATCTACGACAGACGCGCGCCTACTCGATCCAGGCGCCGGCGAGGTTGATCACGCCGCTATAGAGCTTGGGGATGCCTTTCACCTTGGCCTTGGTGACGGCGTAATAGTCGTTCTGGAAAGTCCAGAACCAGATCGCCTCGGAGTTGATGAGGCGGCTGATCTCGCAGTAGTCGTCGCTGCGCCTCGCCTGGTCGGCGGTCACGCGCGCGCGCTCAAGCAGCCTGTCGAGCACCGGGTTGGAGTAATTGGCCAGCGCCACCGGGCTACCGGTGCGGAAATTCGCGTACATCTGCGTGTCGGGGTCGGGCAGATCGATGATGCGCCAGGGCGTGAGCTGGAACTGGCGCTGGAAGGCGCGCGGCACGATGGTCGCCTGGTCGACCTGCTCGATCTCCATGTTGGCGCCAACCTGCTTCCAGAACTGCTGCATCACCTGGCCGACCGCGCGGCCGCGCGGCGTCGCGGTGACCAGCATTTTGAATTCGACCGGCTTGCCATACTCCTTGATGAGCGCCGCAGCCTTGGCCGGATCGGTGGGCAGCGCGCCGTCATCCTTGCACTTCACCCACGAGCCCTGGCCGTAGGGGTTGGTCGCCGGCAGGCTCAGGCCGTTGGTGAGCACCTGCGACATTTTCTTTTTGTCGAGCGCCATCACCAGCGCCTGGCGCACGCGCAGGTCGTCGAAGGGCGCGACTTTGGTGTTGAATGCATAAACCGTGGCGCCCGAGCCGACATACTGGTGCACGGTGAGCGCCTTGTTCTTTCTCGCCCTGAGGATGTTGTCCGCCTCGAAGGCGTCGGCCCACACGACATCGGATTCGCCCGACAACAGGCTTGCAAAGCGCGACTGTGCATCCGGCAGCGGGCGCAGCACGATGCGGTCCAGGCGCGGCCAGCCCTTGCGCCAGTAACTGGGATTGCGCTCCAGCACCAGCCGGTCTCCGGCGGTCCACGATTTTAGGATATACGGACCGGTACCCACCGGATTGCGGCTGTAGTCGTCGCCTTTGGCCTGGATCGCGGCAGGCGACTGCACCACGTTGTTGGACGATGGCACCGCCTGCCCCGCCGGGAAGTTAACCGCGGGATCGCTCAACTGGTACACGACAGTCAGCTCATCCTTGGCCTCGACCGTAAGGATGTTGGCGATATAGAAGGCGCAGCGACATTTGTTCTTCGGATCCTTCTGGCGCGCGAAATTCCATGCCACGGCCTGGGCGTTGAACGGCGTGCCGTCGTGGAACTTCACGCCGCTGCGCAGCTTGAAGGTCCAGGTCTTGAAGTCCTCGGAATTCGTCCACGATTCGGCCAGCCTGCCCTGCGCCTTGCCGCTGTCGTCGAGGTAGGTAAGGGTGTCGAAGATCAGCGTCGCGGCGATGTTGCCGGAGGTATCGAATACGCCCACTTTGAGCGGATCGAAACCTGAAATGTCGAGCTCTAGCCCGACCGTGACGCTGCCGCCCTGCTTCTGCGCCGATGCCGGCGCCGCGGTCAAACATGCGGCCACGAACACCAGTGCTAGGGCACAAACTCGGAATCCGGATGTCGCCATCTGTCTCCTCCTCGCGAAAGCTATTGGCAGGCCGCCTCTCCAGGGCATGGCTAGGGTAACAGGGTATCGTCGTCAAGCTTGATTTTCCCGGCGTTGCCCTTGCGCCTCGAAACACCCGCCGATGGCTCCGCTTCGGCGAGGCAAAGCATGCGAATATTCAAGTCCCATGAGTGATGCGCGCGACCTGGTCCGCGAGTCGGCCGAGCGCCTATTCGCAAAATATTGCACCGCGGAAACCATGCGCCGCGCCGATGGCGGCGAGTTTCCGCAGGCGCTGTGGCGCGCGCTGGCGGAAGCCGGCTATGCCGGCGCGCTGGTACCTGAAAGCGCGGGCGGCGCCGGCCTTGAAATGACCGATGCCTTGTCGTTGCTGTTCAGCGCCGGACGGCACGCGGTGCCCGCTCCCCTTGCCGAAACCATGCTCGCCGGCTGGCTGCTGTCGTCTGCCGGCATTCCAATGCCCGAAGGGCCGCTCACGGTGGCGCCGGTGCGCGAGGGCGAAACGCTGATTGCCAAACGCGACGGTGCGGGCTGGCGTATCGAAGGAACCGCGACGCGCGTTCCCTGGGCGCATCAATGCGGCGCGATCGCAGTCCTCGCAGAGGCCGAAGGAAAAAGCATCGTTGCGCTAGTGTCCGCCGCGGATTGTGCGGTCAACGGTGGACACAACGTCGCGGGCGAGCCGCGCGATGACGTGGTTTTCTCAACAAATAAATCAGTCAACGGAAGCGAGTCGACGGTTGCAGCCGCTGCACTGCGCGCCCTCGGCGCGGTGATGCGCAGCGCCCAGATGGCGGGCGCACTGCAGAGCATTCTCGCGACCAGCGTGCAGTACGCGAGCGAGCGCGTGCAGTTCGGCCGACCGATCGGACGCTTCCAGGCGATCCAGCAGAACCTCGCCCTGCTCGCCGGGCAGGCGGCCGCGGCGACTGCGGCGGCGGAGGCCGCCATCGAGGCCGCGGCGCGCAATCTGGATTCGATGGCGATCGCGGCGGCGAAAATCCGCGCGGGCGAGGCGGCCGGCATCGGTGCGGCCATCGCGCACCAGGTGCACGGCGCCATCGGCTTCACACAGGAGCACCGGCTGCACTATTCAACGCGGCGCCTGTGGTCCTGGCGCGACGAGTTCGGCAACGAGGCGTACTGGGCGCGCCGCCTGGGCGGCGAGGTGGCCGCGGCGGGCGCGGATCGCCTCTGGCAGGGCATCACCGCCGCGGGATAGACAGCATGGCCAGAATCGAAAACCTGGGATTCGAACCGCCGCCTCCGTTTCCGGAAGCGGAAGTGCTGCGCGCCGAAGTGCGCGCCTTCCTCGCCGAGCACCTGCCCAGGCGTGCCATCACGCAAGGCGTGGGTTCCTGGGGCGGGCACGACCGCGAGTTCAGCCGCAAGATGGGCGCGCGCGGCTGGATCGGCATGACCTGGCCCAAGCGCTACGGCGGTCATGAGCGCAGCTTCCTGGAGCGCTACGTGGTTCTCGAAGAGATGCTCGCCGCGGGAGCACCGGTCACCGGCCACTGGGTGGCTGACCGCCAAAGCGGGCCGCTGCTCCTGCGCGTCGGCACGGAGCAGCAGAAGCAAGCCATCCTGCCGCGCATCGTGGCGGGCGAATGTTCTTTCTGCATCGGCATGAGCGAGCCCGATTCGGGCTCGGACCTGGCCTCGGTGCGAACTCGCGCGGCCCAGGTCGAGGGGGGCTTTAGCGTCAACGGCACGAAGCTCTGGACTTCGAACGCACATCAGTCCGAATACATGATCCTTCTTGCTCGCACCGGGGAGGCGGGCGAGCAGCGTCATGGCGGCCTAACGCAGTTCCTCGTCGACCTTAAGGCGACGCAGGGAATCGCGATCCGGCCGGTGCGCAACCTTTCCGGTGAGCATCACTTCAACGAAGTCGTGTTCCAGGACGTTTTCCTGCCCGGCGCGAGCGTGCTGGGCGAAGTGGGCGGCGGCTGGAAGCAGGTGACCAGCGAGCTTGCTTTCGAGCGTTCGGGGCCGGAGCGCTTTCTTTCATCCTTCACGCTGGTTGTCGAGCTTGCGCGGGCGCTCGGTCCCGATCCGTCGGAGCGCGCCCGCATCGCGCTCGGCCGCATCGTCGCGCACATCTACACCCTGCGGCGCCTGTCGCGCTCGGTCGCCGGCATGCTGCAGGCAGGAGCGAACCCGGCGCAGCAGGCGGCGCTGGTAAAGGACCTCGGCACGACCTTCGAGCAGGAGATTCCGGAGATCGCGCGCCAGCTCATCGACGC
>JANNXB010000550.1:0-2837 GCA_031409355.1 Betaproteobacteria bacterium
TCGCACGAGCGCATCGCCGGTTGCGACATCTACCGCGCGGGCGACGGCGTGCATGCCGAGTGGCTGGAAATCCGGCGGGCGGCGGCAGGAGCCATGGAGCGGCTCGGCATCGCGCTCAATCCCTACCACCGCTACGTCTGCGCGGCGGAGCGTCGCCTCTTCACGCATCCGCGCCTGCGAGCCGTGGTCTGCAATTCAGCGATGGTGCGGGGCGAGATCGAGCGCCGTTTCGGCGTCGCGCCGGAAAAGCTGCACCTCATCCACAACGGCGTGGACCTGGAGCACTTCCATCCCCAGCACAGGATCGCGCTGCGCGCAGCCGCGCGCGCCGAGCTTGGCCTGGGCGAGGGTGCGTTCCTGTTCCTGTTCGTCGGTTCGGGCTTCTGGCGCAAGGGGCTGGACGCGGCAATTGGCGCACTCGCCGGCGCTGGCGAAGCCAATCTGCACCTGGCCGTCGCGGGGCGTGATCACGATGCCGCCCGCTACGCCGCACAGGCTGCGGCGATCGGCGTGGGCGGGCGCGTGCACCTGCTCGGCGGCCGCGACGACGTGCGACCCTTGTATGCGGCGGCCGACTGCTTCCTGCTGCCGACGCGCTATGACCCTTTTCCGAACACCGCGCTCGAGGCGCTGGCGATGGGCCTGCCGGTGATCGTCGGGCGGCGCAGCGGCGCCGCTGAGATCGTGGAGGCGGGTCGCAATGCGGGCCGCGTTGGCTGGATCTGCGATCCGGGCGACGTCGCGGGGCTGGGGCAGCTGATGCGCGAGGCGGTCGCCGCCTCAGGCGATAATCGTCTGCTGGCTGCCGCGCGCGCGGCAGCCGAAGGCTACGGAATCGACGACATGGCTCGCAGGCTTACGCAACTCTATTCAGAACTCGGGCAATGAATACCCAGGCGTCCCAGGCGTCGCAGGCGTCCTCACGCGAGCTGTACTTCCGGCTGTTGTCGTATGTGCGGCCCTACGCCAAGGCGTTCGGCGTGGCCGTGGTCTGCATGGTGGCGGCGGCGGCGACCGAGCCCCTGTTTCCCGCCCTGATGAAACCGCTCCTGGACGGCGGCTTCGGCGCAGGCAAGCAACCCCTGTTTCCCCCGATCGTATTCGCCGCGGCGCTGGTCGGCATATTCGTGGTTCGCGGCATCCTTTCCTTCACCTCGTCGTACTTTCTCGCCTGGGTGGCCAACCGCGTGGTGCTCGACTTGCGCGCGGCGATGTTCGCCCGGTTGGTGCGCTTTCCCGCGAAGTTCTTCGACGACCACAGTTCCGGCGCCGTGCTCTCGAAGATCGCCTACGACGTGGGTGGGGTGACGGCGGCGGCCACCTCCGTGCTGACAGTGGCGGTCAAGGACTCGATTGCCGTGATCGGCCTGCTGGCCTGGCTGTTCTATCTCAACTGGAAGCTGACGCTGGTGGCGCTGGCGGTGGGGCCGCTGATTGCGTTGTTCGTGCGCCTGCTGTCGAAGCGATTGCGCAGCATGGCGCGAGAAGCGCAGCATTCCATGGGCGACCTGGTGCATGTGCTGGAAGAGACGATCGAATGCCACAAGGTGGTCAAGGTGTTCGGCGGACAGGCCTACGAGTCGCGGCGCTTCGAGCGCGCCAATCAGCGCCTGCGCGGCTTCAACATGCGCCAGACGGTACCCGCGGCCCTCACCACGCCGGTGACGCATTTCCTCGCGGCCGTGGCCATGTCGATCATCCTTTACCTGGCGATGGAAGATTCGCTCGCGGGACGCATCACCGTGGGCGAATTCGCGTCGTTCTTCACCGCCATGCTGATGTTGCTCGCGCCGTTAAAGCACCTGACGGAGATCAACGCGCCGCTGCAACGCGGCCTGGCTGCGGCCGAGAGCGTGTTCGAACTCATCGACGCGCCGGTCGAGGAAGACAAGGGCACGCGGCAAATCGCGCGCGCCAACGGCGAGATCGAGTTCCAGGAGGTCAGCCTGACCTACCCGACGCGCACCGAGCCGGCCTTGAGCTCGGTGAGCTTCGCGGTGCGCCGCGGCGAGACCGTGGCTCTGGTGGGCGGCTCCGGGGGCGGCAAGACGACGCTCGCGAATCTACTGCCGCGCTTCTACGCGCCCCAGTCGGGCAGGATCCTGCTCGACGGCCACGATATCCAGACGCTTACGCTCGAGAGCCTGCGCGCCAACCTCGCGCTGGTGTCGCAGGACGTGGTGCTGTTCAACGACACGATCCGCGCCAACATCGCCTACGGCGTGATGGGGGGCGTCGCGGAACGCGAGGTGATTGCCGCCGCCGAAGCCGCGCATGCCATGGAGTTCATCCGCGAAATGCCGCAGGGGCTGGAAACGCTGATCGGCGAGAACGGCATGCGCCTTTCCGGCGGACAGCGCCAGCGCCTCGCCATCGCGCGCGCGCTGCTCAAGAACGCGCCGGTGCTGATCCTGGACGAGGCGACTTCGGCGCTGGATTCCGAATCCGAGCGGCTGGTGCAGGACGCGCTCGATACCCTGATGCGCGGGCGCAGCACGCTCGTGATCGCGCACCGCCTGTCCACCATTGAGCGCGCCGACCGCATCGTGGTGCTCGACCGCGGCCGGATCGCCGAATCCGGCACACATGCGGAGCTGATCGCGCGCGGCGGCGTGTACGAAAAGCTGTACCGGATTCAATCCGCCGCGGACAACGCGAAGACATGAAGACATGAGGCCGCTCCGAATCGCCCACACCGAGTCCTCGCTCGGCTGGGGCGGGCAGGAGATCAGGATACTTTCCGAATCCCAGGGCCTGATCCGGCGCGGCCACGACGTGAAACTCCTGTGCCCGCCGCAGGCACGCATCCGCGCCGAAGCCGTCAACTGGGGCGTGCC
>JANNXB010000551.1:0-3786 GCA_031409355.1 Betaproteobacteria bacterium
GACGAGGTTGGAGGCGGTGACTTCGTTGTACCAGAGTCCGTAGGGATTGATCAGGTAATGGTGCTCCGGGCCCGGCACCTTGGCGGTGATGTGGTTGTAGATGAGCTCGGTCCATCCCAGCCAGTCGAACAACCGGTAGCAGGCCGCCAGTTCCAGCCGTACTGCCCATTCCTCGGTCGCCATGCCTGAAGGCTTGAGGCGCATCGCTTTTTTCGCCATGGTCCATTCTCGTCCTCCAGAAAAGAAAAAGCGCGGGCGCATTTTACGAGCGCAGCCCGCGCTTTTACCCTACCACAACAGAAAGCGTTACTTGCCCATGACTTCGCCGAAGCGGACCCATTCCTTGCCGTCGAAGCGCGCCAATTGCACCGATTCGAAAGGCGCGAAGTCGGTTGCGCTGGTGTTGAGTTTGATGCCGGGCAGGGCGCCCGGAACGGCGTAGTCCTTGAGACTCGCCGCCTGCTTCATCACGTTCGCGCGCGTCAGGTCGTTGCCGCTCTGCTTGAGCACCTGCACCAGGGTCTGCGCGACGCTCCAGCCGTAGAAATTCTCGGTGGAGAGCAGACTCCCGTCCGGGTAGTACTTCTTCATGAACGCCGTCCATGCCACGACGTCCGGATCGTTCGCCCAGGCCTTGTCGTTCTGGTCTTTCAGGTACAGCGTGGAGATCAGGCCGAGCGACTTGTCCAGGCCTGCGGGTCTGAGGGTAGAGCCGATCGAGGCGGAAACGTTGTTCAGGTAATGCACCGGCTTCCAGCCGCTGTCCCAGGCCCTGCGAATGGCTTGCGCGGCGAACTTCGGCGTGGTGATGTTGAAGAAGGTGTCCGCGCCAGAGGCCTGCAATTGCGCCATCTGAGAGTCGACCGTCGGATCGGTAACCTCATAGGAAACCTGCTTGACGATCATCGCCTTGCCCTTGTCGCCGAGGGCCTTGAGGAATCCCTCGAGGTAGTCCTTGCCGTAATCGTCGTTCTGGTAGAGCACGGCGATCTTGGCGTTGGGCTTTTCCTTCAGGATGTGTTGCGCGTAGATCCTCGCTTCGGTCTGGTAGTTCGGCTGCCAGCCCATGGTCCAGGGGAAATTCTTCGGATCGTTCCACTTGGTGGCGCCGGTGGCGACGAACAGCTGCGGCACCTTTTTCGCGTTCATGTACTTGTGGATCGCGGAGTTGGGCGGCGTGCCGAGCGGCTGGAATATCAGCAGCACCTTGTCCTGCTCCACCAGCTTGCGCGCCATCTCGACCGTCTTGGGCGGGCTGTAGCCGTCGTCGTAGGAGATCATGTTGATCTGGCGGCCATTGACGCCGCCCTCGTCGTTGACCTTCTTGAAATACGCGGCGATCGACCTGCCGATCGTGCCGTAGGCGGACGCGGGGCCGCTGTAGGGATTGATGTGGCCGATCAGGATCTCCTTGTCGGAGGCGCCCTGGTCGTACTTCTTCTGCGCCAGCGCCGCGGGGCTGGCCAGCGCCGCCGCCAGCAGTGCTGCAATCGGTATCAGCTTGCTTTTCATGGAATTTCCTCCTCCGTTAAGGGGTCGACCTGATCATGGTTTTTCGGCCTGCTTATTGTGCGCTTTCCGGGTCAGCCGCGCCAAGCCCATGCGGATGGCCCCTGCAATGCCCATCGGCATCAGGTACGTGAAGCCGAGGAGAAACAGGCCGAAAATCGCCCAGGGGGCGGCTTTCGAGATTTCGTCGGCGATGTTCGGCACGAACTGGATGAACAGCGCGCCATAGATGGCGCCAGAGATGGAGGCCACCCCGCCGATGACGATGCCGATCAGGAGCGTGATCGACAGGAAGATGTTGAAGCTGTCGGGGGCGACGAACTGGATCGCGATCGCGCCGAGCGCGCCGGCGATTCCCGTGAACATCGCCGATACGCCGAAGGTGAGCGATTTGACCATCGCATTGTTGACGCCCATGGCCTCGGCGGCCACGTGATTGTCGCGAATCGCCATCATCGCCCGGCCCAGCCGGCCGCGCAGCAGGTTCCAGGCGAGCAGGAACATCACGACCGTGACGCCCAGCGTGAAGAAATACAGCCACTGGTCCTGGTTCAGCGCCAACCCGAGGCCGGTGATGAATTCCGGCGCATCGGGTTTCGTGATCACGATCCCCTGCACGCCACCCGTCCATTTCTCGAGGTGGTGATACTTGAGCAGTTGCGGCAGCGACACGCCGAGCGCGAAGGTGGCAAGCGCGAGGTACAGCCCCTCCAGCCGCAGCGCGGGCAGCCCGAAGAGAAAGCCTGCCAACAGGCACACTGCGCCCGCCAGCGGCAGCGTCGCCCAGTAAGGGAAACCGGCCTTGTCCATGAGGATCGCGGCAACGTAGGCGCCAATCGCGTAGAAAGCGCCGTGTCCCAGCGAAATCTGTCCGTTGTACCCGGTGAGGATATTCAGGCCCAGCAGCGCGATCGAGTAGACCAGGACCAGCGTGAACTGGAAGGTGCGGTACTCGCTCACCATGAAGGGCAGCACGCAGGCGATCGCCAGGACTGCGGCCAACGAGATCAGGTTGGCCTTTTTCATACGCGCGTCACGTGGACTTTGCCGAAGAAGCCCGACGGCTTGACCGTCAGCACGCCGATGATCAGCACCAGCGCCACGGCCAGCTTCAGCTCATTGCCGATGACGAAGGCGCCGAGGACGTTTTCCAGCACGCCGACGAGGAAACCGCCGAACACCGCACCGCCGGGGCTGTCTATGCCGCCGACCAGCGCGGCCGCGAACGCGTAGAGCAGCACTCCGCCCATCATGTTGGGATCGAGGAACACGATGGGCGCCACCATCATGCCCGCCACCGAGCCGATGGCGGCGGCCAGGCCCCAGCCAAGCGCCAGCATCCAGCCGACGCGGATCCCGACCAGGCGGCTCGATTCCGGATTCTGCGCCGCCGCCCGCATCGCAAGGCCGAGCGGGGTGAAGCGGAAAAACGCATAGAGCAGCAGCAGCACCACCATGGTGACGCAGATGGCGCCAATCTGGTGCGAGGACATGAACCGGTTGCCGAACAGCGGTTGCTCCGGGAACGGGCTCGGAAACGTCTTGATGGTGAAGGTATAGATCCAGCCCGTGATGCTGTTTAGGATCACCAGCAGCGCGATGAACACCACGACCACCGCGAGCACCGGGGAGTTCTCGACCGGGCGGATCACGACGCGCTCGATCACCACGCCGAGCACGAAGGAAAAACCCACGGTCAGGAAGAAGGCGCCCCAGTAGGGCATGCCCGCGTTGATCAGGGACCAGGCGATGTAGGTCGAGAACATGGCCAGCTCGCCCTGCGCAAAGTTCACATGGTGCGTCGCCTGGTAGATCATGACCAGCGCCAGCGCGACGCTGGCATAGATGCCGCCGGTCGCGAGACCGGCGAGTACCTGGACAAGCAAGGCGTCCAATGCGTTCTCCTAGTAGCCGAGATAAGAACGGCGCACGGCGTCGTCCTTCTTGATGTCTTCGGAAGAACCCGACAGCACGACGCGCCCGGTTTCGATCAGGTAGGCATGGTCGGCGAGGTTTAGCGCCATCGCCGCGTTCTGTTCCACCACCAGCATGCTGACGTGCTCCTTTTCGTTCACGGTGCGCAGGATGCCGAACAGCTCCTTGACGATCAGCGGCGCGAGGCCGAAGGAGGGCTCGTCCAGCAGCATGAGTTTCGGCCGCAACATGAGCGCGCGGGAAACCGCGAGCATCTGCTGCTCGCCGCCCGAGAGCGTGCCGGCCTGCTGTGCGCGGCGTTCCTTCAGGCGCGGGAAGTAGCCGTACACGCGCTCCAGGTCG
>JANNXB010000552.1:0-1652 GCA_031409355.1 Betaproteobacteria bacterium
GTCGCGCCAGCCGTCGCGGATCCGGGCGAGCGACGCTTTCGCCGCCACCTGATTGGTGTTCAGGACCCCGAGGAAGGCCTGCAGGGGGACCTGCGGGGGCGGCTGCGCGCCGGCGCGGGGTTTGGCGGCGGGCGCCTGTGCGCCAACCTGCGCCGCGGCCGCCAGCGCGGCAGCCAGGAGCATGAACCGCTTGATTCCATCGTTGAGCGTCATCGCCGTCTCCGGAGTCGAATCAAGCGGTGGTCGCGCCGTGGGCGGGGAATATTACGGCGACGTGGAGGACTGCGCCATCCGCCGCTATCATGACATGCATGCGAATCATCTCGAACCGGAGGCGCGCGGTACATCTTGGCCCTCTTCCGCTGGAGCGCGTTGCGCGCGCCGCGGCGGCGCCGGCGCTCGCTGCGGTTCGCGACTGCTTCCCCGCGCGCAGCGAAACGCCGCTCGGCCGTATCGTCAACGGGTACATCGCGCTCTTCGAGCAATTCCGGACCGAGGCTCCAGCCCCCGAGCGTGCGCCGTACCCGCAGGATCCGCAGCGCCTGGCGAACGAGCTGAAGGCGAACTGCTATTTCCTCAATGCGACGCTCGCCGCCTGCTGCGAGATACCGGCTTCGGCCTGGACCGGGCCGCGCATCGAAGGCCATCGCCACGCGCTCGCGATCGTTGTCGAGTTCGGGCGCAATCCCGAACCGGACAATCCGGCCGCGGAATGGATACGCGGCAGCGCGTACGACTGCGCGCTCCTGCGCGCCGCCGAAATCGCGCTGATTTCGGCCGCGTTCTTGCGGCGGCTGGGATTTTCCGCGACCGCTCATACGCGCGACCGGACCGAGATTTCGCATGCGCAGATCCTCATTTCCGCCGGACTCGCGCGTTGGAACGACGGCAAACCGGTCGCGCCGTTCATCGGCACACGCTTCGCTACTTGCGTTGTGACGACTTCCGAGCCGTTGTCCGCAGATAGGCCTTTAACGGGAAAGGAAAATCTACTTCAAGGCGGCTTGGGCTGGTGGTTGGGCGTCGGCGGAGCGGATACGTGGTGGGAGCGCTGGTTGGCTTCGTGCCGGCCTTCCGACGGCAGCCGTTTCCCGATGGAGAACATCAAACGGGTGCCGGAAACGACGACCCTGATCTTGGAAGACGAGGTGCCGCGGGTGCCCAAGCGCGCCAACTTTTTCAGCCGTGCGCTGGCCGGCGACCTCGGGGAGAAGGCGCAGCGCGAGCGCTGGCGCTTCGCCTACAAGACGCCGATCGCGGACGCCTACGTGAAACTCATCCGGGCGATGGTGCCGCTGCAGAATGGACCGGTTTCTTCAATGAATCAGGAAGCTGCAAACGATCCGATCGCAAATGCGCGCGCCATCAAGAGCCTGATGTACTACCTCGGCGCCGACATGGCGGGCGCCTGCGAGGCGAAGCGCTATGTCTGGTACTCGCACCAGGACGACGGCACGCCAATCGACATTTACCACCGCGGCGCGGTGGTGATGCTGGTGGACCAGGGCTTTGAGACCATGGAGGGCGCCTCCGGCGACGACTGGATCTCGGGTGCGCAATCCATGCGCGCCTACATGCGTGGCGGGGAAATCTGTGGCGTGGTGGCGGCCTTCATCCGCAGCCTGGGCTGGAGCGCGCGTTCGCAGACCAAC
>JANNXB010000553.1:0-8379 GCA_031409355.1 Betaproteobacteria bacterium
GCGTAGCGATAGTCCTTGCCGTAGCCCAGGTCCTTCATCAGCCGGGTCGGTGCGTTGCGGAACTGCAGCGGGACCGGGCGCGTGCCGTCTTTCGAGACGAACGCGCGGGCCGCATTATAGGCGTTGTAGACCGCGTTCGACTTGGCGGCGACCGCCATGTACAGCACCGCTTCGGCGAGCGCAAGCTCGCCCTCGGGCGACCCCAGACGCTCGTAGGTTTCGGTCGCGTCCAGCGCGAGGCGCAGCGCGCGCGGATCGGCGAGGCCGACGTCTTCCACCGCCATGCGCACGATGCGCCGCGCCAGATACAGCGGATCGGCGCCGCCGTCGAGCATGCGCACCAGCCAGTAGAGCGCCGCGTCCGGATCCGAGCCGCGCACCGACTTGTGCAGCGCCGAGATCTGGTCGTAGAACTGCTCGCCGCCCTTGTCGAAGCGGCGCAGGTTCTTCGCCAAGATGTCCTCGACGAATGCGCCTTCGATCAGGCCTTCCGGTCTTGCATTGGAAAGGATCTCAACGGCATTCAGCAGGCGCCGCGCGTCTCCGTCGGCAAAGCCGATCAATCGCGCGCGCGCGCTTTCATCGAGCTTCAGTTCCGTTCTTGAAAGCAGATTCAGGAGGTCGGGTTCGCCAAGACTCTCAAGTACATAGACGGTCGCGCGCGACAACAGCGCGGAATTCACCTCGAACGAGGGATTCTCCGTGGTCGCGCCGACGAAGGTGAACAGGCCTCCCTCGACGAACGGCAGGAAGGCGTCCTGCTGCGCCTTGTTGAAGCGGTGCACCTCGTCGACGAAGAGGATGGTGCGCCGCCCGTTGGTTTCTAGGGTGCGTTCCGCCGTCAGGACCGCTTCCCTGATGTCCTTGACGCCGGAGAGCACCGCCGAGAGGGCGATGAATTCGGCGTCGAAGGCCTGCGCCATCAGGCGGGCGAGCGTGGTCTTGCCCGATCCCGGCGGCCCCCAGAGGATCATTGAGTGCGGCTTGCCCGACTCGAAGGCGGCGCGCAACGGCTTGCCTGGGCCGAGCAGATGCTTCTGGCCTACTACCTCGTCGAGGGTGCGCGGACGCAGCCTTTCCGCAAGAGGTGCTGCGGGTTGAACTTTGCCGAATAAATCATTCCCCAAGGACATCGACCCCCTTGGGCGGGGTGAAGCGGAAGGTGCCCGCGTCGAACTGCGGGTTGCGCACCATGTTCGTGAAGCGCAGCACGGTGGTCTGGCCGAAATGGTCCAGCAGTTCCATCGCCTCCACGCCGGTGGCGGACAGGCCGAGCCGGATGCGCTCGAAGCCGGATTCCTTCTCGCGCGGCTTTGCCTCCATCCATTCCAGGCCGTCCTTCGCGCCGGCATCCACAAGCTCGAACGACTTCTCCAGGTCGGAAGCGCCGGCCAGCAGGGCCGCGGGGGTCGCGCCGAGCACGCGCGAGGCGCGCCGTACCGTCACCTGGTTCAGGTCCGCGTCGTGGATCCAGACGCGCTCGCCGTCGCCGACGATGAGCTGCGGCGGCTTCACGTAGGTCCACCTGAACCGCCCTGGGCGCAGGAAGGAGAAGCTGCCCTTCGATTCCTGCACCATCTTGCCGCTTTTGTCGAAGACCTTCTGCTGGAAATCGGCGCGCGCCGCCTGCGTGGTGCGCAGGAAGCTCTGGAAGCGCTCCACGCTCGCTGCATTTGAATTTGAAAGAAACAGGACTAAAAACGAAGCGAAAAGAAAACGTTGCATCCGGCTACTCCACTTTCGCAGGCACGAGGACTTCCCGGTTGCCGTTGCTCTGCATCGACGACACCAGGCCCGCGCGCTCCATGTCTTCGATCAGGCGCGCGGCGCGGTTGTAGCCGATCCTGAGGTGGCGCTGCACCAGCGAGATCGACGGGCGGCGCGTGCGAATCACGATTTCAACCGCCTGGTCGTATAGAGGGTCTTTCTCGCCGGAAGGTTCACCATTGGCGCCGCCCGGGCCGTCGTCCGCGGCCGCCGGCTCGAGGATGTCCTCCAGATACTCGGGCTTAGCCAGGGATTTCAGATGCTCGACTACTTTATGCACTTCCTGGTCGGCGACGAAGGCGCCGTGGATGCGCTGCGGCAGGCCGGTGCCGGCCGGCAGGTAGAGCATGTCGCCCATGCCGAGCAGCGCATCCGCCCCCGACTGGTCGAGGATGGTGCGCGAATCGATCTTGGAGGCCACCTGGAAGGCGATGCGCGTCGGGATGTTGGCCTTGATCAGGCCCGTGATCACGTCCACCGAGGGGCGCTGCGTGGCGAGGATCAGGTGGATGCCCGCGGCGCGCGCCTTCTGCGCCAGGCGCGCGATCAGCTCCTCGACCTTCTTGCCCGCGACCATCATCAGGTCGGCGAGCTCGTCGATCACCACCACGATCAGCGGCATGGCTTGGAGGGGCTGGGGATTGCCCGACTCCAGAGTCGCGGGATCGTCGAGCTTGCGGCCGTGCTTCTCGGCGTCGATGATCTTGTGGTTGTAGCCCGAGAGATTCCTCACGCCGAGCCAGCTCATGAGCTTGTAGCGCCGGTCCATCTCGGCGACGCACCAGCTGAGCGCGTTGCCTGCCTGCTTCATGTCGGTGACCACCGGCGCGAGCAGATGCGGGATGTCCTGGTACACGGACAATTCCAGCATCTTCGGGTCGATCAGGATGAAGCGCACGTGCTTCGGTTCGGCCTTGTAGAGCAGCGACAGGATCATGGCGTTGATCGCCACTGACTTGCCCGAGCCGGTGGTGCCGGCCACGAGCAGGTGCGGCATGCGCGCGAGGTCCGCGACCACCGGGTTGCCGGCGATGTCCTTGCCCAGCGCCAGGGCGAGAGGCGAATGCAGGCCGTGATAGACCTCGGAGCCGAGGATCTCCGTCAGGCGCACCATCTGCCGGTGCGGATTCGGAATCTCCAGGCCCATGCAGGATTTGCCGGGGATCGTCTCCACCACGCGGATCGCCACCACCGACAGGGCGCGCGCCAGGTCCTTGATGAGGTTGACGATCTGGCTGCCCTTGACGCCGACCGCGGGCTCGATTTCGTAGCGCGTGATCACCGGGCCCGGGTACGCGGCGAGCACCTTCACCGCGACGCCGAAATCGGAGAGTTTCTTTTCGATCAGGCGCGAGGTGAATTCGAGCGTCTCGGCGCTGACCGTTTCCTGCTCCTTCTCCGGCTCGTCGAGCAGCTTTAGCGGCGGCAGCGGCGTGTCGGGCAGGTGCTCGAACAGCGGCGCCTGCTTTTCCTTCTGCACGCGCTCGGAGCGCTTGATTTCCAGCGGCGGCGGCGCGATGACCGCCGGCGGATGGTCTTCCTCCCGCTTGCGCTCGGCCTGCACGACGGTCTCGCGCTTTTCGCGCGCGTGCTCGCCGATTTTCTCGTCGCGGCGCCGCTCCCAGGCACCTCGCGCGAACGCATAGGTGGACTCGATCAGGAAACCGGTGACTTCCGCGATGCGCAGCCAGGAGATGCCGCTGAACAGGCTCCAGCCGACGGCGATCGCCGCCAGCGCGAGCAGCGTCGCACCCAGCTGTCCGAGGAAACTGCCCAGGCTCTTGCCCAGCACCGCGCCGATGATGCCGCCCGCGGGTTGCGGCAGCCCGGCGCCGAATCTCTGCAGCTGCAAGGACTCCAGCGCGGCGCTCGCGACGAGCAGGAGAACGAAGCCGGCGATCGTCAGCAGCAGCGGCCGCGGCTCGATCTTCCCGGTGACCTCGATCCGCCGGTAGCCGCGCGCCACCGTGAACAGGCACAGTGCGGCCCACCAGAACGCCGACCAGCCGAAAAGGGACAGCAGCACGTCCGAGAGCCATGCGCCGACCCGGCCACCCGCGTTCTGCACCACGGCGGCCGTGGCGCTGCGCGACCAACCCGGGTCGCCCACATGGTGCGTCAGCAGGATCAGCAGCAGGTAGCCGGCCGCGGCCACCAGCAAGAGCCATTTCGCCTCGCGCAGCAGGCCAGCGAGCTTCGCCGGCAGGGGTGCGCTGCCCTGGGATTTCCGTGCCGCCGCCGTGGCCACGCTGCTTGGCGCCAGGGAGATCAGTGCGGCAGCATGATCGTGTCGCGCAGCACGATGGTGGAGCCCCGCACTTCGATGTAGCCGCCCATCTGCAGGTCCTTCATCACGCGGCTCACCATCTCGCGCGACGCGCCGATCATCTTGGCGATGTCCTGCTTGGGCAGGCGCCTGGTGACCACTTTCTGGCCGTTCACGTCCTCCGACATGTCGAGCAGCAGGCGCGCGACGCGGCCGTAGACATCCAGCAGCGCGAGGCTGCCGATCTTGCGGTCGGCTTCGCGCAGGCGGTGCACCAGGCCGCGCATCACCGCCATCGACATCTCGACGTTCTCGGCCAGGCACTTCTTGAAGTCCTTCTTGGAGATCGAAAGCAGTTCGCAGGATTCGATCGTCACCACGCTCGCCGAGCGCGGGCCTTCGTCGATCAGGCCCATCTCGCCGAAGAATTCGCCCGGGCCGATCAGGCTGAGGATCACTTCCTTGCCTTCCGAGTCGCCCATCATGACCTTGAGGCGGCCGGAGATGACGATATAGAGCGAATCGATCTGGTCGCCCGCCGCCATGATCGTGGAGTTGCGCGGCGCGCTGCGGCGCGCGACCGCGGGCACCAGCAGGCGCAGCTGCTCGTCGGGCACGCTCGCGAACAGCGGCACCGACTTCAATACCGTGGTTGAAACTGTGGTTGCTGCGGGAGGCATCTTGGCTCTTGGCAGGCGCCGGATTTGAACCGGCCTATGGTAGCAGAATGCCCCACCTTATAATTCCGGTCCCGCAACGCCCACGACATCCAAGCGCCTGAAAAATGGGAACGAATTCACGCCACTCGAAGTTGCTGATCCTCGGCTCCGGCCCCGCCGGCTACACCGCCGCGGTTTACGCCGCGCGCGCCAACCTGAAGCCGGTGCTGCTGACCGGCCTGGCGCAGGGCGGCCAGCTCATGACCACCACCGACGTGGACAACTGGCCGGCCGACAACGACGGCATCCAGGGCCCGGACCTGATGATGCGCTTCCAGAAACACGCCGAGCGCTTCGAGACCGAGATCGTGTTCGACCAGATCAACAGCGTGAAGCTCGCGCAGCGGCCCCTCGTCCTCGAAGGCGACGCCGGCACCTATACCTGCGACGCGCTGATCATCGCCACCGGCGCCTCGGCGAAGTACCTCGGCCTGCCCAGCGAAGCCAAATTCATGGGCCAGGGCGTCTCAGCCTGCGCCACCTGCGACGGCTTCTTCTTCAAGAACCAGGAGGTCGCGGTGATCGGCGGCGGCAACACGGCGGTCGAGGAAGCGCTCTACCTCGCCCACATCTGCGCCAAGGTGACCCTGGTGCACCGGCGCGACAAGTTCCGCGCCGAGAAGATCATGATCGACAAGCTCATGAAGCGCGTGGCGGAGGGGAAGATCGTCCTCGAGCTCGATGCGACGCTGGACGAGGTGCTGGGCGACAAGACCGGGGTCACCGGGATTCGTGTCCTGAACCTGAAAACCGGCGAAAAGAAGTCCCTCGCGCTGAAAGGCCTGTTCATCGCCATCGGCCACACGCCGAATACGCAGATCTTCGCCGGCCACCTGGACATGAAGGGCGGCTACATCACCACCCGCGGCGGCAGCGAGGGCGGCGCGACCGCCACCAGCGTGCCGGGCGTGTTCGCCGCGGGCGACGTGCAGGACCACGTCTACCGGCAGGCCGTGACCAGCGCCGGCACCGGCTGCATGGCGGCGCTCGACGCCGAGAAATTCCTCGATGACATGGGATGACAAGCAGGATGAATTCCGCAAAGCCGTCGCGGACGTCCAGCCGCTAAAGCGGGCCAAGCGCGTTGTCTTGAAAGCACCCGCGCCCGCGCCCGTGGCGCACCAGCACCGGCGCGACGAGGCGGCGGCCCTGGCGGAGAGCATGTCAGACCCGCTATCGGCCGAAGAAGCGCTCGAAACGGGCGAAGAACTCAGCTACCTGCGCGACGGCATGGCGCGCGAGACGCTGCGCAAGCTGCGGCGCGGCCACTGGTCGATCCAGGACGGCATCGACTTGCACGGCATGACCCGCGACCAGGCCTCCGCCGTCGTCGTCGAGTTCCTCGAGCATTGCGTGACGCACGGCCTGCGCTGCGTGCGGATCGTGCACGGCAAAGGCCTCGGGATCCTCAAGGCCAAGCTGAAGAAATGGCTGCCGCAGCGCGAAGAGGTGCTGGCCTTCTGCCAGGCGCCCGCGAATGACGGCGGCAGCGGCGCGTTGCTGGTACTGCTCAGGTCAAAACGCTGAAAATCGGGTGAAAATCGGGGACAGACCACGTTTTCCAGGAACCGGAAAACGTGGTCTGTCCCTGAAATCTAGACCGCGGACTCGTTGGTCTCGCCGGTGCGGATGCGCACCACGTGCGACACGGCGGTGACGAAGATCTTGCCGTCGCCGATCTTGCCGGTGCGCGCCGACTTGACGATCGCCTCGATCGCCGGCTCTAGCTGGCCGTCGGTGACGACGACCTCGATCTTCACCTTGGGCAGGAAATCGACCACATATTCGGCCCCCCTGTACAGCTCGGTGTGGCCTTTCTGGCGCCCGAAACCCTTGACCTCAGTCACCGTCAGGCCGGTCACGCCCACTTCGGAGAGGGCCTCGCGCACTTCGTCGAGCTTGAACGGCTTCACGATCGCTTCGATTTTTTTCATGCTGGGCTCCTCGGTCGAATCGGGCTGTAGCGCGTAATTCTATAATGTCCCATGGCAAAGGAACGCCTCCGGGTGGTGGAATCGCTCGCGGGCGTGCCGGCCGCGGAGTGGAATGCCCTTGCCGCAGGCGATCCCTTTACCAGCCACGAGTTCCTTTCGGCCTTGATCGACACGGGCTGCGCCAGCGCCCGCGCGGGCTGGCGGCCCCAGATTGTGCTGCTCGAGGAAGGCGGCACGTTGGCGGGCGCGATGCCCCTGTTCCTCAAGTCGCATTCCTACGGCGAGTACGTGTTCGACTGGGCCTGGGCCGACGCCTACCAGCGCCACGGCCTAGAGTACTACCCGAAGCTGCTGTGCGCCGTGCCTTTCACGCCCGTGACCGGCCCGCGGCTGCTCGCCCGCAACGACGCCGACCGGAGCAAGCTGATCGCGGCGGCGCTGGCGATGTCGCGCGAGGTCTCATCCCTGCACGTGCTGTTCCCGCCGGCCGCAGAAGCGGGGCTGCTGCACGGTGCCGGGATGCTCCTCAGGCGCACGGTGCAATTCCACTGGCGCAACGAGGATTACGCCGACTTCGACGATTTCCTCTCCCGCATGACGCGCCACCGGCGCAAGGTGATCCGCCAGGAACGGCGCCGCGTACGCGAGGCGGGCGTCGAATTCCGCTGGCTGCGCGGCGCGGAAATCGAGCGCACGCACTGGGAATTCTTCGAGCGCTGCTACCGGCGCACCTACGCCGCGCACCGCTCCAGCCCCTACCTGAACCTGGAGTTCTTCCTGCGGCTGGGCGCGACGCTGCCGCAGCATTGCCTGATGATCCTCGCCGAGCGCGCCGGCAAGCCGGTGGCCGCGACGCTGAATATTGTTTCGGAAGAAAAAATCTGGGGCCGGTACTGGGGCGCCGCGGAACACATCCCGCTGCTGCATTTCGAGTGCTGCTACTATCAGGCGATCGAATACGCCATCACCAACCGGCTGCAGCTGTTCGAAGGCGGCGCGCAGGGCGAACACAAGCTGTTTCGCGGGCTGCTGCCGGTGGAGACGCATTCGGCGCACTGGCTGGCGCATCCGTCCTTCGCCAGCGCGATCGAGGACTACCTGAAGCGCGAAACGGCCGGCATCACGCGCTATGTGGACGAACTGAACGAACATTCGCCTTTCAAGGACGCTTTACCTTCTTGAAGCGTGCGATGCCTTCGAGAATTTCCTTTTTCGCGGCAGCTGCGCCGACCCAGCCCCGCACCTTGACCCACTTGCCGCGCTCCAGGTCCTTGTAGTGCTGGAAGAAATGCGTGATCGCGGCAAGGCGCGTCTCGGGCAGGTCGCGCGGCGAGCGGATGCCGCGGTACTGGCTGGTGAGCCTGTCGATCGGCACCGCGAGCACCTTGGTGTCGTCGCCCGCCTCGTCCTTCATGCGCAGCATCCCGACCGGGCGGCAGCGCACCACCACCCCGGTGATCAGCGCATACGGGGAGAGGACCAGCACGTCCACAGGGTCGCCGTCGCCCGAGAGCGTGCGCGGCACGTAGCCGTAATTACAGGGATAGTGCATGGCGGTGGACATGAAACGGTCGACGAACATGGCGCCCGTTTCCTTGTCGACCTCGTACTTCACCGGGTCGGCGTTCATCGGGATTTCGATGATCACGTTGACGTCGTTCGGGACGTCGCGGCCTGCGGTAACACGCTCGAG
>JANNXB010000554.1:0-6562 GCA_031409355.1 Betaproteobacteria bacterium
GCGTAACGCCCCACTTCGGCGTGGAACTCCGGGCCTTGTTCGCCCACCTCGCCCATGTCGCCCAGCACCAGCGCGGTCGGGCCGGGACAGGAGGCGAGCACGTCGATGGCGGCGCGCACCGAATCCGGATTGGCGTTGTAGCTGTCGTCGATCAGGGTCGCGCCGGCGGCGGTCTTCTTCACCTGCAGCCGGCCGGCATAGGGCCGGAACGCGGCGAGCCCTTCGCCGATGACTGCCGCCGGAATCCCGGCGGCGTGCGCGCAGGCCGCAGCGGCGAGTGCATTGCGCACGTTATGCAGCCCGGGAATGGCGAGCGTCGCCCGCGCCTCGCCCGAAGGCGTCCGCACGACGATGTCGCTCTCCAGCGCCTTCAACTCGTAGCGGCCTGTGACTTGGCCAGCGTCGATGCCGAACTCGACGCGGCTGCGCGCGCCGGCCTTGTCCCGGAATACGCCGGCCATCGCATCGTCCGCGTTCAGCACCGCGATGCCGTCCGCGGGCAACGCGTCGAACACGCTCGCGTTCTCGATCGCCACCGCTTCGACCGATTGCATGAACTCGAGGTGCTCGCGCTGCGCGTTGTTGACGAGGGCAACCGTGGGCTGCGCGATTCGCGCCAGCTGCGCGATTTCGCCCGGATGGTTCATGCCGAGTTCCACCGCGCAAAAGCGATGGCTCGCGCGCATGCCGAGCAGCGTCATCGGCACGCCGATGTCGGTATTCAGGTTGCCGCGCGTGGCGAGCGACCCGTCCTCTCCCGCATGGCAGCGCAGGATCGAGGCGAGCATTTCCTTGGTGGTGGTCTTGCCGTTCGATCCGGTGATCGCGATCAGCACGGGCGCGAAACGCAGGCGCCAGTTCCTGCCCAGGCGCCCGAGCGCGAGACGCGTGTCGTCCGCCACGAGTATTGGAAGTGGCGCGCTGCCGGCATACTTTTCATCCACCAGCGCGGCGGCCGCGCCGCGCTCCCTGGCCACGGCGAGGAAATCGTGGCCGTCGAAGAATTCGCCGCGGATGGCGATGAACAACTGGCCCCTGCCGACCGAGCGCGTGTCGGTTGAAACGCCGTCGAAACGCGCGTCTCCGCCACCCACGAGACGGGCATTCATGGCGGCGGCGGCTTCGGCCAGGCTCATCATTTCTCCGCCCGGCGGCCAAGCGCCGCGCCGGCTACCGCCGCGTCGGAGAACGGCAAGCGCCTGCCGGCGATTTCCTGGAAGCTTTCGTGTCCCTTGCCCGCGATCAGCACGACATCGGCTGGACTGGCTGAAGCGATTGCAGATTCAATCGCCGCGGTTCGATCGGCTTCGATTTCGCACTTTCCGGATACCCCGAGGCGAATCTGCTCGATGATGGCAAGCGGATCTTCACCGCGCGGATTGTCGGAGGTCAGCACGACGCGGTCGGCGCGCGCCGCGGCCACGCTGCCCATGACGGGCCGCTTCGCCTTGTCGCGCCCGCCCCCGGCGCCGAACACCGCGACCAGCCGTCCGCCGCGCGCCTGCGCGACCGGCTTCAACGCCGAAAGCACCTTGTCCAGCGCATCCGGCGTGTGCGCGTAGTCGACCACCACCAGCGGTCTGTCGCCGATCTTCTGCATGCGCCCGGCGACCTGCGGCAGCGCTTCCAGCAGCCTGACGCCCTCGTCGAATCCGATGCCTTTCGCCAGCAGGCAGCCCAGCACGCCCAGTGCGTTGGCGACATTGAAGCGCCCGAGCTGCGGGATCGTCACTTCGGCGCTGCCCCAGCTCGAATCGATTCTTGCCCTTTGACCTTCAAGACTTGATGCGGAGATGAATTCGGCAGCCGGCACGCCCGACAGCGAATAGCCGATCGTCCGCACGCCGCGCGTTTCGAGTCGCTTCGCAAGCCGCGCGCCGAACGGGTCGTCCAGGTTGAGCACGGCCGCTGCAAGGCCCGGCGCGTCAAACAGGCGCGCCTTCGCCGCCGCGTAGGCCTCGAGCGTGCCGTGGTAGTCGAGATGGTCGTGCGTGAGGTTGGTGAACAGCGCGCAATCGAAGGCGACGCCGTTCACGCGCCCCTGGTCGAGCCCGTGCGAGGACACCTCCATCGCCACCGCGCGCGCGCCGGCGGCCTTGAACTCCGCGAGCATTCGATGCAGCTCGAGCGGGTCGGGGGTTGTATTTTCTACAGGAGCCAAACTGGAGGAAAAGCCCGCGCCCAGCGTTCCGATCACGCCAGTTTTTATTTCTTTCAAAGACAAAATATGGGCAAGCCACTGCGAACACGAAGTCTTCCCGTTGGTGCCGGTGACGCCGCAAATCCACATCGATTCCGAGGGCCGACCGTAGAATTCATTCGCGAGGAATCCGGCCTGCGATCTTAGGCCGTCAACGCCGGCATTCGGCGTCTTCCGGGCGCCGTCCCAGGCGAACCCCTCCCGCTCCCAGACCACCGCGGCGCAGCCGCGCTCGATCGCCTGCGCGATATGGCGCCTGCCGTCGCCCGAGGCGCCCGGCCAGGCGAAGAAGGCCGCAGAGGGCGTCACGCGCCGGCTGTCGGAGGTAAGGCTCGTGATCACCGCGCCCTGGCGCGCAAGTAGCGCAAAGACATTTTCAATTACGTGTTCTCCTTTGCCTCATCGCCCTCGCCCGGCATTTCGATCGGCGAAAGCGGCGCGTCGTAGGGCGCACCGAGCAGGCGCAGCGCGCCCTGCATCACCTGGGAAAAGATCGGCGCGGCCACCTGGCCGCCGTAGTACTGGCCGGCCGAAGGCTCGTCGATCATCACCGCGATCACCAGGCGCGGAGCGGACACCGGCGCGAAGCCGACGAACGACGAAACGTACTTGTGCGCCGCGTAGCCGCCGTTCTCCTGCTTGTGCGCGGTGCCGGTCTTGCCGCCGACGCGCCAGCCGACGATGCGCGCGCGCGGCGCGGTGCCGCCGGGCTGGACTGCGGCTTCGAGCATGTCGCGCAGCGCGCGCGCGACTTCGGGCGAGAACACGCGCCTGCCTTCGGCCGCAACGCCGGTCTTGAACAGCGACAACGGCGCGAGCTCCCCGTCTCGCGCGAACACGGTGTAGGCGCGGGCAAGCTGGATCAGGCTGACGGAGATGCCGTGGCCGTAGGCCATGGTGGCCTGCTCGACGGGGCGCCAGGTCTTCGCCTCGCGCACCCGGCCGACCGCTTCGCCCGGAAATCCCAGCCGCGGCGCGGCGCCGAAGCCGATGCGCTTGAACATGTCGTGCATCTCCTCGCGCGGCATGCCGAGGGCGATCTTCGCCGCGCCGACGTTGGAGGACTTCTGGATCACCTGGGTCGCGGTAAGCGCGCCGCCAGGGTGGGAGTCGTGGATCGTGTAATTCGCGATCGTCAGCGTGCCCGGGGCGGTCTGGATCACGGTCTGCGGCGTGATCCTGCCGGTCTCCATGGCGAGCCCGACGGTGAAAGGCTTCAGCGTCGAACCCGGCTCGAAGGTGTCGGTCATGACGCGGTTGCGCAATTGCGCCCCGGTCAGCCGGGCGCGGTTGTTGGGGTTGTAGGTGGGCATGTTGGCCAGCGCCAGGACTTCGCCCGTGCGCACGTCCAGCACCACGACGGCGCCCGCCTTCGCCTTGTGCGCTTCCACCGCCGCCTTTAGCGCGCCGAAGGCGATGTTCTGGATCTTGCTGTCGATGGAGAGCGCAAGGTCGCGCCCGTCCTGCGCCGAGCGGATCGCCTCGACGTCCTCGACCACCCGGCCGAGCCGGTCCTTGATGACGCGGCGGCTGCCCGCAGTGCCCGCGAGCACCGCCTGCTGCGCGAGTTCGATGCCTTCCTGGCCGACGTCGTCCACGCCCGTGAAGCCGACCACGTGCGCCATCGTCTCCCCGCCGGGGTAGTAGCGGCGGTACTCGCTTTGCTGGTGGATCCCCGGGATCCCCAGCTCGGCGACGCGCGCCGCCGTCTCGGGCGGGATCTGGCGCTTCAGGTAGACGAATTCGCGCTCCGCTTCCGACAGCTTGCGGTCGAGCTCGCGCGGATCGAGCGACAGGAGCGTGGCGAGGCTCTTCAGCTGCGCCGGGGTCGCGCCCACGTCCTCGGGGATCGCCCAGACCGATTTCACCGGCGTCGAGATGGCGAGCGCGTCGCCGTTGCGATCGACGACCCGGCCGCGCGTGGCCGGCACTTCGAGCACCCTCGAATAGCGCGCCTCGCCCTTGCCCTGCAGGAAGACGGTATTCACCGACTGCAGGTAGACCGAGCGGCCGGCCAGCACCGCGAACGCGGCGAGCAGCAGCGCGACCGCGAAGCGCGCGCGCCACACCGGCAGCCGGACCATCACCGGGACGCTGGCCGCCGCGACGCTCAAAGTGTCGCTCCTTTCCTCAAGGCTTGGGCTCGCCCTTTATAGCGACCACGCGCACGCGCCGCGGATCGGGCACGCGCATGCCGAGCGCTCCGGCGGCGATCTTCTCGACGCGCGAATGCAGGCCCCAGGTGCTGGATTCCAGCTGCAGCTGGCCGAACTCGACCTCCAGAGCGCGCGCGCGCTCCTGCTCGCGCTCGAGCTGGGTGAAGAGCTTGCGCGATTCATGGCGCGAGGTGACGAGCCCGAGCGCGCAGACGATGAGAACCAGGAGGAGGAGGAGGTTCAGCTTCGCCACGCGTCGGGCCCGTGTCCGGAAAATGCTCGCTGCAATACGGCTGGATCAAGAACTGCGCTGCTGCGTTCGGCGACGCGCAGCGTCGCGCTGCGCGCGCGCGGATTGGCCGCGACTTCGGCGCCGGATGCGCGCATCGCCTTGCCGATGATTCTGAGCGGCGGTTGTGGCAAATCGCGGGCGCGAATCGGCAAATCCGCGGGCAGGCTGTCGGCCGAGCAGGCGCGCAGGAAGCGCTTCACGAGGCGGTCTTCGAGCGAGTGGAAGGCGATCACCGCGAGCCGTCCTCCCGGCGCCAGCCGCCCGACCACCAGCGGCAGCATCATCTCGATTTCCTCAAGCTCCCGATTGACGAGAATCCGTATAGCCTGAAAGGTGCGCGTCGCCGGATTCTGGCCGGCTTCCCGTGTGCGGACCGCCGCAGCCACGACAGCGGCAAGTTGCTCGGTGCGGACGAGCGGCTCGCGTGCCCGAGCATCAGCAATCGCCTTTGCAACCTGTTTAGCAAACCGTTCTTCGCCATAGCCGCCGATTGCCTCCCGGATTTGTTGTTCTGTTGCCGTGGCCAGCCAGTCCGCGGCCGAAACGCCGCGGGTCGGATCCATGCGCATGTCGAGCGGGCCGTCGCTGCGGAAGGAAAAGCCGCGCGCCGGGTCTTCGAGTTGCGGCGAGGAGACGCCGAGGTCCGCGAGCACGCCCTGTACCTGCCCGGCCTGCGCACCCGGAAGATGCGTGTCTAGCACCCTCGCCAGTTCGCTGAAGGGCGCGTGTTCGATGACAAAGCGCGGATCCGTGATTTCGCGCGCGGCCTGCACCGCCGCAGGATCGCGGTCCAGCGCGATCAGCCTGCCCGCCGGTCCGAGCCGTTCGAGGATCGCGCGGCTGTGCCCGCCGCGGCCAAAGGTGGCGTCCACATAGACGCCGTCGGCACGAATGGCGAGGGCCGAGACGGCCTCTTCGAGAAGGACTGCGCGATGAGCAAGGATCGGTGCGCTCATCGGTCGCGCCCGCCGTCACAGCGAGAAATCCTCCATGCCCGGAGGCGGAGCGCCGGAAACGGACAGCGCGGCGGCGAGCTTCGCGCTCCAGACGCCCGAATCCCAGAGTTCGAAGTAGTGGCCCTGGCCGACCAGCATTGCCTCGCGCTCCAGCCTGGCGTGCAGCCGCAGGCCGCTCGACACCAGCACCCGCCCGGAGGCATCGGGCGCGATGTGCTCCTCGAAGCCGAGCAGCAGGCGCTTCCACCAGCTCGCCTGCGGATGGAAGCTGGGAAATTTCTCGGCCTGCGCGCGCACGCGCTCCCACTCGGATTCCGGGTAGATGAGCGCGCAGCCGTCCGGGTGCGCGCTGAGCACCAGGGTTCGGCTCGCAGCGACGAGCGCGTCGCGGTGCCGCGTGGGAATGGCGAGCCTGCCCTTGGCGTCCAGCGTAAGGACAGTTGCACCGTGGAACGTACCGCCCATCTTTTTTCGTCTCCTCCACTTTGTCCGTTCAAAACCGAAGACAGGGCATTGTTATAGGCAACTTAAGCCACTTTTTTCTACGTTTTCCCACTTTAATCCGAAAGGAGGAGGCAGGTCAAGCTAGACAATGCAATTTCCTCAGCCGAGACAAACACTTAGCGGAATTATTGAAGACAAGTTCTTGAAATTAAATTATCATATTTATCAAATAGATATGAAATACATTAAATGTGAATTCTCATAAGTTAGTGATAACTCACAAAAAAGAGCCCCAAAACCCTTTGGGCGATAATTCCCGCCCCATGATCGACAAATTCTTCGCCACCGCAGAAGCCGCGCTGGCCGATGTCCCCGACGGCGCCACCGTGATGATTGGCGGTTTCGGCAATGCCGGCATGCCGGCCGAACTGATCGACTGCCTGATCGCGCAGGGCGCGAAGGAACTCACCGTGGTCAACAACAACGCGGGCAATGCCGACACCGGGCTCGCGGC
>JANNXB010000555.1:0-3871 GCA_031409355.1 Betaproteobacteria bacterium
AGGCCCGCGAAAGCCGGGATCAGGTAGCGCATCATCGCTCCCCCCTGCCCCGTTCACGCAGCGCTTCGCGCGAACGCGGCGCCGTCTCGGGCGCCACCGGCAGCTCCGGCGAAGGCTGGCGCGCCACCCCGGACTGGTCGATCAGCGGCACGGCCGCCTGCTGCATCAGCTTGTCGAGCGGCAGGTAGAGCAGGTTGCCGCTACCTTTGTAGTCCACCATGACCTTCGAAGTCGACGTATAGACCTGCTGCATGGTGTCGATGTAGATCCGCTCGCGGGTCACCGCCGGCGCCTTGGCATATTCGGTAAGTACCTGCTTGAAGCGCGTGGCATCGCCTTCCGCGGTCGCGATCACGCGCGAGCGATAGCCCTCGGCCTCGAGATTCAGCCGCTGCGCGACGCCGCGCGCCTTGGGCACCACGTCGTTGAAGTAGGCCTCGCCTTCGTTTTTCTGGCGTTCCCGGTCCTGGCCCGCCTTCTGCACATCGTCGAATGCGCTCTGCACCTGTTCCGGCGGTTGCGCGTTCTGCATGTTGACCTTGCTGATCTGGATGCCGGTCTTGTAGCGATCGAGGATGGCCTGCATCAGCGGTGTCGAATCATCCGCAATCTTCTGGCCCTGGTTCAGCACCGCATCCATCTTGCTCTTGCCCACCACCTCGCGCAGCGCGGTTTCGGCGGCCTGCAGCACGCTGTCGTCCGGCCGGCGGTTGTTGAACAGGTAGTCCTTGGCGTCGCGCACCAGGTACTGCACCGCGATCTGCACGTCGACGATGTTCTCGTCGTCGGTCAGCATGAGCGATTCCTTGGCGACCTTGGTCTTGATCGTATTGCGATAGCCGACCTCGACGCTGCGCACCTGCGCGAGGTTGACGATCTCGTGCGACTGGAACGGCCAGGGCGCGCGCCAGTTGAGGCCCGAGCTGGTCTCCGAGGAATACTGGCCGAAGGTCAGCACCACGCCGCGCTGGCCCTCGACCACGATGTAGATGCCGCTCGCCAGCCAGATAGCGACCAGGATCGCGATGATGACGCCGGCGCCGCCGCCGAACTGCGCGCCCGAGGGCATGCGCGACGGCGGCTCGGAACCGGGCGGCCGCTTGCTGCCGAACAGATCGTTCAGCTTGCGGTTGAAGCTGCGCCAGAGCTCATCGAGGTCGGGCGGGCCCTGGTTGCCTCCGCCGGGGCCGCGATTTCCGCCCCCGCGTCCCCAGTTTGGGTCGTTCAGCGACATTAAATGCTCAATTCTGGAATTGGATTTTCGGTATGGCCAGCCGGTTTTCGCAGCTGCGCCGCTTCGGCGATCGCGCCGCGCAATCCGGCAACTCCGCCACCGGTGCGCGCGCTAACGAGAACGCGCGAAATCCTACCATATTCATCGCGCTCCACCCCCGGCTCGAGAGGGGTCAGGTCAATCTTGTTCCAGACGGCGAGCTGAGGGATTGATTCGGCGCCGATCTCGGCCAGCACCTTGTTGACGTCCTCGGCCTCCCGCTCCCGGGCCGGCGAAGAGCTGTCCACCACGTGCAGCAGCAGGTCGGCGCGCACCGTTTCTTCTAGCGTGGCGCGGAACGCGGCCACCAGCCCGTGGGGCAGGTCGCGGATGAAGCCGACCGTATCGGCCACGACCACCTGGCCGGCATTTTCGATCCACACCTTGCGCGCGGTCGTGTCGAGGGTGGCAAAGAGCTTGTCCGCCACGTACGCGCCGGCGCTCGGGTGGGTCAGCGCGTTGAACAGCGTCGACTTGCCCGCGTTGGTATACCCGACCAGAGACACCGAGAACACCTCGTTGCGCGAACGGGCGCGGCGGCGAACCCCTCTCTGCTTGTGCAGTTCCTTCAATTTCTCCTTCAGGACCGCGACGCGCTTGCCGATGTAGCGCCGGTCGAGTTCGATCTGCTTCTCGCCGGGGCCGCCGGTCTTGCCCAGGCCCCCTCTCTGGCGCTCTAGGTGGGTCCAGCCCCGCACCAGGCGCGTCGAGAGGTGCTCCAGCTGCGCCAGTTCCACCTGCAGCTTGCCCTCGTTGGTCTTCGCCCGCTGCGAGAATATCTGCAGGATCAGCTCGGTGCGGTCGAGCACCGTGCGGCCCAGTTCCTTTTCGAGGTTGCGCTGCTGGCCCGGCGACAGGCTGTGGTTGAAGATCACCGTTGCCGCGTTCAGTTCGTCCGCGGCACGCCCGATCTCTTCCACCTTGCCGCTGCCGGCGTAGAGCCGGGCGTCGGGCCGCTGGCGCCTGCCGCACACCACCTTGTGGCGCAGTGCGCCGGCGCTATGCGCCAGCCGGGCAATCTCAGCGATGCTTTCCTCGTAGTCGTCCTCGCCGAAATCCAGGCAGACAAGCACGGCAGCAGCCGCATCGGAGGCCCTGCGGACAGAAACGGCAGTATCGTCGAGCAAAAGAACCTAGCTGGCGTCCGGTTCAACGTTGAGGTTGATCGGGCGCGAAGGTACGACGGTGGAGATCGCGTGCTTGTAGACCATCTGGGTGACCGAATTCTTCAATAAGACCACGTACTGGTCGAAAGATTCGATCTGGCCCTGGAGCTTGATGCCGTTGACGAGGTAAATCGAGACCGGGACATGCTCCTTGCGGAGCGCGTTCAGGAACGGGTCTTGTAGCAGCTGCCCTTTGTTGCTCATTTTTGTTACCTCTCGCGGGGAGGTTTGGAGCCCTACTCTAATTGAAAAGGTTGGCTTTTCCTATCCCAACCCGGGTTTTACTGTCACCGGCGGCACGACATCGCCGCACTGGGCGCGGTGGCGCAGCGCATGGTCCATCAGCACGCAGGCGAGCATGGCCTCCGCGATCGGCGTGGCGCGAATGCCCACGCAGGGGTCGTGGCGGCCGGTGGTCTGGACGGTCACCGCCTTGCCCTGGGTGTCGATCGAGCGCCGCGGCAGGCGGATGCTCGAGGTGGGCTTTAGCGCAATGGAGACCGTCACGTCCTGGCCGGTGGAAATGCCGCCCAGCACGCCGCCGTTGTTGTTCGAGAGGAAACCCTGCGGCGTCATCTCGTCGCCGTGCTCGCTGCCCTTCTGCCCGATCGAGGCAAAACCAGCGCCGATTTCCACGCCCTTGGCCGCGTTGATCGACATCATCGCGCCGGCGATGTCGGCGTCCAGCCTGCCGTACACCGGCTCGCCCCAGCCGACCGGCACCTTTTCGGCGACGACGTTGACGCGCGCGCCCACCGAATCGCCGCTCTCGCGCAGGGCATCCATATAGGTTTCCAGCTCTTTGATCTTTTCCCCGTTAGGACAGAAAAATACGTTCTGACCGACGAATTCCCAACCCTTGAACGCAAGCGCGATCGGCCCCAACTGCGCGAGGTACCCCCTGACGACCACCCCGTAACGTTCTTTCAGCCACTTCTTCGCGATCGCACCCGCGGCGACGCGGATCACCGTTTCGCGCGCCGAGGCGCGCCCGCCGCCGCGCGGATCGCGGACGCCGTATTTCTGCAGATAGGTGTAGTCGGCGTGCCCGGGACGGAATTTCTCCGCGATGGCGCTGTAATCCTTGGAGCGCTGGTCCTCGTTGCGGATCAGGAACCCGATGGCCGTGCCGGTGGTCTTACCCTCATGAATGCCGGAAAGAAGCTCCACCGTGTCCGTCTCGCGCCGCTGGGTGGTGTGCCGCGACGTTCCCGGCTTGCGCCGGTCGAGCTCCCCTTGCAGGTCCGCCGCGGACAGCGCCAGCCCGGGCGGGCAGCCGTCGACGACGCCACCGTACGCCGGGCCGTGCGATTCGCCAAACGAGGTGACGCAGTAAAGCGTGCCGAAGCTGTTGCCGGACATGAGGAAAAGCTTAGCATAGGGCTATGAGAAGACTGGGTTTTTGCCTGCTTTCTGCCCTCGTGCTGCACGC
>JANNXB010000556.1:0-1513 GCA_031409355.1 Betaproteobacteria bacterium
CGGGTGGCCGTCCGGGCCCTTTTTCTTCTTGATCTCGACGCCGTCCGGATTGTTCGAGCCGACGTCGTGCAGGGCGAGGATGTGCGCCGAGACGAGCCCGAGCAGCACCAGCGGGATCGCGATCACGTGCAGCGCGAAGAAGCGGTTCAGCGTCGCGTCGCCCACCACGTAGTCGCCGCGGATGAGGAGCGACAGGTCGGGGCCGATCAAGGGCACGGTGGCGAACAGGTTGACGATCACCTGCGCGCCCCAGTACGACATCTGCCCCCAGGGCAGGAGGTAGCCGAAGAAAGCTTCGGCCATCAGCGTGAGGTAGATCAGCACGCCGAAAATCCAGACCAGCTCCCGCGGCTGCTTGTAGGAGCCGTAGAGCATGGCGCGGAACATGTGCAGGTATACAACGATGAAGAATGCCGAGGCGCCGGTCGTGTGGATGTAGCGGATCAGCCAGCCGCCCGGCACGTCGCGCATGATGTATTCGATCGAGCCGAAGGCGAGCGCCGCGTCGGGCTTGTAGTTCATCGTCAGGAAGATGCCCGAGACGATCTGGATCACCAGCACGATCAGCGACAGCGCGCCGAAGAAATACCAGAAGTTGAAGTTCTTGGGCGCGTAGTACTCGGAGGCGTGCTTGCGGAATTCCTCGGCGACCGAGGGCATCCTCGCGTCGAACCAGTCCCAGGCGGCGGTGAGCATGCGGTTCATGCGTTACGCCCCTTTCCTGTCGTCGCCAATGAGGATGGTGCTGTCAGACAGGAACATATGCGGCGGCACATCCATGTTCACCGGCGCCGGCGCTCCCTTGTAGACGCGGCCCGCAAGATCGAACTTGGAACCGTGGCAGGGACACAGGAAACCGCCCGCCCAGTCGGTGCCCATCTCGGCGGTTGCTTCGGCGCCCTTCGACTGCGGCGAGCAGCCGAGGTGGGAGCAGATGCCCACCAGCACCATGATCTCCGGCTTGATCGACCGGTACTCATTCTTCGCGTAGTCGGGCTGCAGGGGCACTTCGGACTTCGGGTCGGTCACCTTGTCATCGGCCTTCTTCACCGCGTCCAGCTGTTCCTTCGTCCGCCGCAGGATCCACACCGGCTTGCCGCGCCACTCGACGATTTTCAGTTCGCCCGGCGCGATGCCGGAGATGTCAGCCTCGACCGGCGCGCCGGCCGCCTTGGCGCGTTCCGAGGGCCAGAAACTCCAGACGAAAGGGATGGCAACGCCCGCGCCCGCCGCGCCCGCCACCGCCGCGGTGGCGACGATCAGGTTGCGCCGCGTGTTATCGATCTTGTTTTCGCTCATGGGGGATTCTGCTGAAGGGTGGAGGTGTGGAGTGGAGGGCGGGGTCGGGGGTAAATGGCAGCGGCGATTCTATCTTTTCGCCGTGGAAATGTCCATGTTTTCGCTCCTAAGTGGTTAAAACCAAAGGCGAAACATGGTAAATTGGGGCTTCGTCATGCATCGCCTCTGGATCATCTTTTCGCAGACCGCCACCCTCTGCCTCGCGGTGCTGTTC
>JANNXB010000557.1:0-2904 GCA_031409355.1 Betaproteobacteria bacterium
CACCTACTACCGCGTGCGCGGGCCGCTGGTGCCGCAGCTGCACCTGAACGGCTTCGTCTACGACGAGTCCGGCGAGCGGCCGCTGCACGCCATGGTCAAGGAAAAAAACGGCCGCGTCGCGGTGATCGCGACCCTGCGCGACTATTCCCACGCCAAGAATTCGGTCTGGGGCATCGTCGCCAGAAATCGAGAACAGAATTTCGCCCTCAACCTGCTGATGAACCCGGACATCGATTTCGTCACCCTGCTCGGCCAGGCGGGCACCGGCAAGACGCTGCTCACGCTTGCCGCGGGACTGACGCAGGTGCTGGACGAGAAGCGCTACTCGGAGATCATCATGACGCGCGTCACGGTGCCGATCGGCGAGGACATCGGCTTCCTGCCGGGCACCGAGGAGGAGAAGATGCTGCCCTGGATGGGGGCGCTCGAGGACAACCTCGATGTGCTGAACGTCTCGGACGAATCCGGCGGCGACTGGGGTCGCGCGGCGACGCGGGATCTGGTGCGCTCGCGCATCAAAGTGAAGTCGCTGAATTTCATGCGCGGCCGCACCTTCCTGAACAAGTGGCTGATCATCGACGAGGCGCAGAACCTGACGCCCAAGCAGATGAAGACGCTGATCACGCGCGCCGGGCCCGGCACCAAGGTGATCTGCCTGGGCAACATCGCCCAGATCGACACCCCCTACCTGACCGAGGGCAGTTCCGGCCTGTCGTTCGTGGTGGACCGCATGAAGGGCTGGGCGCACGCGGGGCATGTCACGCTGGCGCGCGGCGAGCGGTCTCGCCTGGCGGATTTCGCGGCGGAGACGCTCTGATTTTCTGATACTCTTTCGCCCGAATCTTTTCTGAGGAAACGCCGCATGAAACGCATTGGATTCCTGTCGGCGCTGTTCGCGTCGTTGCTGTTTTTCGCGTTGCCCGCCGCGGCGCAGAAGGCCTACGAGCCGCAAGTCGGCCAGGCCGGCAAGGACGTGATCTGGGTGCCGACCCCCGACGAGGTCGTGGACCGCATGCTGCGCATGGCGCAGGTGACCGCGAACGACCTGGTGTACGACCTGGGCGCAGGCGACGGCAAGATCGCGATCGCCGCGGCGAAGAAATTCGGCGCCCGCTCGGTGGGCATCGAGTACGAGCCGGAGATGGCGAAGCACGCCCAGGGCAACGTCGAGAAAGCCGGCGTGGCGGGCCGCGCACGCGTCATCCGGGGCGACATCTTCGCCACCGACTTCAGCCAGGCCACCGTCGTCACCATGTACCTGCTGCCGGGGCTGAACCTGAAGCTGCGGCCGACCATCCTGTCGATGCGCCCCGGCACGCGCGTGGTCTCGCACTCGTTCACCATGGAAGACTGGGAAGCCGACGAGATCTCGAGCATGGACGGGCGGCGCGCCTATTTCTGGCTGGTGCCGGCCAACGTGAACGGCGGCTGGACGGTCGAGTCCGGCAGCGAGAAAGCCGAACTCTCCTTCGAGCAGCGCTTCCAGAAAATCGAAGGCACGGTGGGCCTGGGGCATACCCAGGGCGGCCTGCGCAACGCGCGCCTTAGCGGCTTCAACATCAGCTTCACCTGGGTCGACAACAACGGCGTGAAGCGCGACTACACGGGACGCGTCACGGGCGGCAAGATGGAAGGCTCGTTCCGCGGCGACAACGGCACCGAAGGCCGCTGGGTCGCAACCAAGAAGTAAAGAAAATCGGGGTCAGAGCCCGATTACTCAGCGCATTTCCGTGCGTACCAATGTAATCGGGATCTGACCCCGATTTTCTAGGTCAGTTTCTTGTGGGAGCCGTCGCAGAATGGTGGCGTCCCGGTTTTCTTGCAGCCGCATAGCCAGACCTTCTGCGCGTCGGCGTTCGTGAACTTCAGCGGCGTCAGTTCAGTCGCCTTGTGCGAGCCATCGCAGAACGGCTGGCTCTTTGACTGCCCGCAGGCGCACCACCAGTAGTCGCCCGGGGCCAGTTCTACTGCATACGGCCCCTTGGCCGACATCTAACGGTAGTTGTCCCTGGCGCGGTCCTCGAACCGCGTGTGTTCGCCAAGGAACGTCAGGTCGATCTTGCCGATCGGGCCGTTGCGCTGCTTGCCGATGATCACTTCCGCGGTGCCCTTGGATTCGGGCTTTTCCGGGTAGTAGACCTCGTCGCGGTAGATGAACAGGATCACGTCCGCATCCTGCTCGATGGCGCCAGACTCGCGCAGGTCCGACATCATCGGGCGCTTGTCGTTGCGCGTCTCGAGCGCCCGGTTGAGCTGCGACAATGCCACCACCGGCGCGCTAAGCTCCTTGGCGAGCGCCTTTAGCGAGCGCGAGATCTCTGAGATCTCGGTGGCGCGGTTCTCGTTGTTCTTCTGGTTCGGCGACGACATGAGCTGCAGGTAGTCCACCATCACCAGGCCCAGCTTGCCGCACTGGCGGTGGATGCGCCGCGCCCGCGTGCGCAATTCCAGGGAATTGAGCGCCGCGGTCTCGTCGATGAAGATCGGCGCGTCGTGCAGCTTGCCCATGGCGGTGGACAGGCGGCTCCACTCTTCGTCGTTCAGGCGCCCGGTGCGCATCTTGTGCTGGTCCACTCGCGCGATCGAGCCCAGCAGGCGCATGGCGAGCTGGGTAGCGCCCATTTCCATGCTGAAGATCGCCACCGGGACGCCGTTGTTCACGGCGACATGCTCGGCCATGTTGAGCGCGAAGGCGGTCTTGCCCATCGACGGACGGCCCGCCACGATCACCAGATCGCCCTGCTGCAGGCCGGCGGTCTTCTCGTCCAGGTCGGTGAAGCCGGTGGGCAGGCCGGTGACGTCGGACTTGTTTTCCAGGTGGTACAGGTGGTCGATGCGCTCGAAGACGCGCGCCAGCACCGGCTGGATCGATTCGAAGCCCTGGGTGCCGCGCTGGCCGCGCTC
>JANNXB010000558.1:0-17671 GCA_031409355.1 Betaproteobacteria bacterium
CCACCAGCAGCCGGCGCACTTTCTGCCCCTCCGGTCCGGTTTGATGGGTTTTCAATTGCATTCCCAAAATGGAAGAAGCAAGCTTTCGAACCTCTTCCAGGGACTTCGCAACCTTGACCCCGCCGCCCTTGCCGCGGCCGCCGGCGTGGATCTGCGCTTTCACCACCCAGACGCTGCCACCGAGCTTTTTCGCCGCCTCGACCGCCTCTTCGACGCTGAAGCACGGAAAACCGCGCGGCGTGACGAGGCCGAATTTTCGGAACAGCTCTTTTCCCTGGTACTCGTGTATTTTCATGGTGGAGGAATTCTAGCACCGGGGTCTTGCTAGAATTTCCCGATGCGAAACGTACGGTACGTGCTTGCACTCGACCAGGGCACCACCAGTTCGCGCGCCATCATCTTTGACGAGACCGGCAAGCCGGTCGCTTCCGCCAGTCAGGAATTCAAGCAGCACTATCCGCAGCCAGGCTGGGTGGAGCACGACCCGGACGACCTGTGGCGCTCGCAGCGCGACGTGGCGCGCGAGGTGCTCAGGAATTCGGGCCTGAAGGCCGAGGACCTGGTCGCCTGCGGCATCGCCAACCAGCGCGAAACCACCATCGTCTGGGATCGCCAGACCAGCAAGCCGATCTATCCGGCCATCGTCTGGCAGGACCGGCGCACGGCCGCGCGCTGCGCCGAGCTGAAGGAAGTCGGCGCCGAGAGCCTGGTGCGGGAGCGTACCGGGCTGGTGCTCGATCCTTACTTCTCCGGCACCAAGGTGGCGTGGATCCTCGACCACATACCAGGTGCGCGCCGCCGCGCCGAACTAGGCGAGCTGGCCTTCGGCACGGTCGACAGCTGGCTGATCTGGAACCTGTCGCACACCAAGACGCACGTCACCGACTGCACCAACGCTTCGCGCACCATGCTTTTCAACATCCACATGGGCGACTGGGACCCGGAACTGCTGCAGCTGATTGGCGTGCCGCGCGCCATGCTGCCCGATGTCTATCCCTCGTCGCATGCTTTCTGCATGATCGCGCCCACCGTGCTCGGCGCGCCAGTGCCGATCACCGGCGTCGCCGGCGACCAGCAGGCGGCGCTGTTCGGCCAGGGCTGCCACAAGGCCGGCATGGCGAAAAACACCTACGGCACCGGCTGCTTCATGCTGATGAATACCGGCGAGCGCGTGGTGCAGTCCGCCAACGGGCTGCTTAGCACCGCGGCCGCGCAGATCGGCCGCGCCGTGGACGCGCGCGACGTCGACAAGGAGTACGCGCTGGAAGGAAGCGTATTCATCGGCGGCGCGGTGGTGCAATGGCTGCGCGATGAAATGAAGTTCTTCGAATCCGCGGCCGATATCGAACGGCTGGCATCGGACGTCCTCGACAACGGCGGCGTCTACATCGTGCCCGCCTTCGCCGGCCTCGGCGCGCCGCACTGGGATCCGCACGCGCGCGGCGCCATCGTCGGCCTGACGCGAGGCTCCTCGCGAGCGCACATCGCCCGCGCCGCGCTAGAATCCATCGCCTACCAGAGCGCCGACCTGCTCGAAGCGATGCAGAAGGACTCCGGCGAGAAGCTCTCGGAGTTGCGCGTGGACGGCGGCGCGGCGGCAAACGACCTGCTGATGCAGTTCCAGGCCGACATCCTCGGCGTGCCGGTGGTGCGGCCGAAGGTGCTGGAAACCACCGCCCTTGGCGCCGCCTACCTGGCGGGCCTTTATACGGACGTCTGGAAATCGCGCGAGGAAATCGCCGCGCAGTGGCAGATGGACCGGCGCTTCACGCCGCAGATGTCGCGCGAGGATGCCGCGCAGCTGATGGCGCGGTGGCACGAAGCGGTGAAGCGCTCGCTCGGCTGGGAACCGCGCTAGCCTGGCCAGACCCGCGCCGCGAATTCCGGATAGTTCGCGGCAATTTCTGGTTTTACTTTTGTTCTAATTGCTGTCAGCTCTTCTGCTGACGGCACCGCCGTCGCCGCACAATTCGAAGCAACATCGTAGTCAAACCCAGTGTGCTCTCGAATTTCCGCGGGCGTACTGCCCGGATGGACGCTCTCCAACCGGAAGCGCCGTTCGTCTTTTTGCCAGGCGAAAAGCGCCTTTCCTGTCAGCAGCGCCTGCGGCCCACCGCGGCGCTCGACCTCCGGCGGGCTCCAGCCGGGCGCGGAGATGAAATCGACCTTCGGCACCAGCACGCGCTTCGAATGCTCCTCGCGGAACAGGATGGTGCGGCCGGCGGTGAAATACATGAATGCCGAGCCGAAGGAGCCGGGGAACCGCTTCCCCTCGGCCTGCACCAGGTTGATGTTCGCCTCGCCGTCGATCTGCGCCCCGCCGAGGAAGAAAACGTCGATGCGGCCCTGCCCTGCGAGGTCAAACAGCTCGCGCGAGCCCTCGGTGAAGGGATTGCCGTTTCGTTTGTGAAGCAGCGAGAGCCGCAGTCCCGGGGAGGAAAGCTTCCTCAACAGGACCCCGGTTGCCGGAATCGGCGAGGCCGCCCCGACCGCCACGTGCCGCGCGCCGCCGATCAGGCGCGCGATGCAGCAGGCGAGGAGTTCTTCTCTGGCGTACGGTTCCATACGTATTCGTCCAGGTAGCGCTGGAACCCTTCCTTCGTCTTCGCGGCCTTCGCGTAGAGACTCAGGTGCGCGTCGTCGATTCCATATTCTCCGGCGACCGACAGCGGCCAGGCGCCGCGCTTTGCCCGCGCCACGCCGCTGACGTACACGGAAGTCAGAACGCCGGGCGCGAGCAGTTCGTCTTCCAGCATGTCGCCGGGGCGCAGTTCCTCATACGTGACGTAGCAGGCGCGCGAGGCATGCGCGATGGTGGCGAGTTCCTTGCGCCGCCCGATCCACACGTTGCCCGCCTCGTCCGCCCAGCGCGCGTGGAACAACGCAATGTCGGGCTGGATCGCGGGAATGAGGAGGATCGGGTCTTTTTCCTGGAACGGATTTTCAGAAATTTTCCAGTCCGGCCTCAAGCCAATGAGATCAGACCCAATAACGCCCCGCAACGGCATGAACGGCACACCCTTTTCGGTGGCCTGCAGAGCGGTGTGGATCGCCGGACAGGTTGCGTCCTTTACTTTGAGGAGATTTTTCTCTACAGCTTCCGTAAAACGCGGCGCGAGCCCGGCTTCGCCCAGAGACACCGCGCTCGACTCGACTTCGGCGACGCATCCCGCGCCGATGAGTAGGTCGGCCGAGAGCCCCAGCACCGGCACGCCGAGCAGCCTGAGGTCCTTCGCCTTGCGCCGGATCAGGGCGTGCACCACCGCCATCGCCGGCATCGAGTAGTCCGGCGGCAAGCCGAGATACGCACCGTCCGGGATCCGTGACGCTATCTCTTCGGCGTTCTTGAGAAAAAGCAAACCACTCAAGCAGTGCCACCTACCGTAAGGCCATCGATCTTCAACGTCGGCTGTCCCACGCCCACCGGCACGCTCTGGCCTTCCTTGCCGCAGGTGCCCATGCCGGCGTCCATGCGCATGTCGTTGCCGATCATGCTTACTCGGGTAAGGGCGTCCGGACCATTGCCGATCAGCGTCGCTCCCTTGACCGGCTGCGTCACCTTGCCGTTCTCGATCAGGTAGGCCTCCGACGCGGAGAACACGAACTTGCCGTTGGTGATATCCACCTGGCCGCCGCCGAAGTTGGCCGCGTAGAGGCCCATCTTCACGCTCTTGATGATCTCTTCGGGCTCGCGCGTTCCCGCGAGCATGTAGGTGTTGGTCATGCGCGGCATCGTCAGGTGGGCGAAGGATTCGCGCCGCGCATTGCCGGTGACCGGCATTTTCATGAGGCGCGCGTTGAGGCTGTCCTGCATGTAGCCGCGCAGGATGCCGTCTTCGATCAGCACCGTGCGCCGCGTCGGGTTGCCCTCGTCGTCGACGGTGAGCGAGCCGCGCCGGTCGGGCAGCGTGCCGTCGTCCACCACCGTGACGCCGCGCGAGGCGACACGTTCGCCCATCCTGCCGGAGAACGCGGAGCTTCCTTTGCGGTTGAAGTCGCCTTCGAGCCCGTGCCCGATCGCCTCGTGCAGCAGGATGCCGGGCCAGCCGGAGCCGAGCACCACTGTCATGGGGCCGGCGGGCGCGGGTTTCGAATCCAGGTTGACGAGCGCCTGCGAGACCGCGTGCTGCGCATACTCGGCCAGCACCGCATCGGTGAAGTGCGAATAGTCGGTGCGCCCGCCGCCGCCGCCGGAGCCCATCTCGCGGCGGCCGCCGCTTTCCGCGATCACCTGCACGTTTAGCCGCACCAGCGGGCGCACGTCCGCGGCGAGCACGCCGTCCGAGCGCGAGATCAGGACTACTTCGTATTCGCCGCCGAGGTGCGCCATCACCTGGTCGATGCGCGGATCGAGCGCGCGGCACATTTTCTCGAGCTTCTCGAGCATCGCGATCTTCGCGTCGGCATCCAGCGAGGCGAGCGGGTCCAGCGGCGCGTAGCGTTGTGGCGCCGGGTTGCGGCGCGCGATCTTTCCGGCCTTGCCGCCGCCGGCATTGCCGATGGCCCTGGTGGCCCTGGCCGCGTCCTGCAGCGCGTCGAAGCTGATTTCGTCGGAGTAGGCGAAGGCGGTCTTCTCGCCGGAGATGGCGCGCACGCCCACGCCCTGGTCGATCGAGAAACTGCCCGATTTGACGATGCCCTCCTCCAGGCTCCAGCTCTCGGAGCGCGTGTACTGGAAGTAGAGGTCGGCGTAATCGAGCTTGCGCGTCGCCAGCGACCCGAATACGGACTGCAGCTTGCGGCCCTCGAGATCGAAAGGCGCCAGCAGGGTGGCATCCGCGGTGGCGAGCAGAACGTCCGAATCCATTGTTTTGATTACCTGTGGGTACGCGTGAAGAATTGTCTCACCTGGCGGCCTCCCGGGCGGCGCTGTCCGAGGCGCCCGAAGACGATCCCTGCGGCTGCACTTTCTCGACCTTCGGATCGGTCCAGGTGCCGGTGATGTTGTAGTCGAAGGCGAAGAGCTTCCCCAGCGGGTTCTTCATCAGGCGGCCGGCGATCAGCGTCACCACGCCCGCCACGGGATTGAGCAGGCTCACCACGGTGGAAGCGGTATCGCCGAGCTGCGGGATCACCTTGACGCTAAGGTTCTGGGTTTCGAGCGACAGGTCGATCTGGCCCGTCATGTTGACGTCGGCCGCCGGGCCGCGCATGTGGAATTCCTTCACCGCCATCACCCCGCGCTCGATGCTCATGGAACTCGCGATGCGGTCGAACTGGAAGCCCTTGCCGAACACGTCACGAAAATCCCCCATGGCGCGCCGCGGCAGCATCTGCAGGCTCATGAGCGAGACGAGCTTGCCGATGCCGGGCTCGATTTCGAGGAACTGGCCGTCCTCGGCCTGCATCTGCAGGTTGCCGGTCAGGCTGGCGTAGTCCAGGCTAAGCGGGTCGCCGTTCCATGAGATCGGGCCCTCCAGCTTGCCGTTGCCGCTCTTGAGGTGCTCCGGGTAGCCGAATCGATCGAGGAACTTGCCGACGTCGCTCACCTCGAGCTTGAAGTTTAGCGAGGTGCGCGAGCCTTCGCCCTGCTTCCACAGGCCGGTGCCCGAGAGCGCCGAATCCGAGTTGGTGACGGCGACCTTGTCGAGGCGCCAGTCCTTGCCCTCGTGCCGCGCCTGGACCTCGACGCGCCCGAGCTTGCGCCCGCGGTGCGTGAAATCGTCGGCCACGATGTCCAGCGCCGGAAGGTCCTTCGCGGCCTCGCCGGGCCGCGCACCCGGCGCGTCCTCGGGCATCGAAAACCGCGACATGCGCGCCACCAGCCGGCCGCTGCCCTCGCTGCGGTAGACGAGATCGCCCGCGAACTCGGTCGCGGTCATGCTGGCCGACCAGCCCGCCCCGTCGGTTGCGCCCTGCATGCTCGCCGAGCGCATGCGCTTGCCCAGCGCATCCAGCACGCCGATCTTCAGGTCGTAGCTCACGCCCTCGGCCGCATTGCCGCCTCCCGCGCCGCCCTCCGCGAGCAGGGGCAGCCAGCGGTCGAGCTCAAGCGCGGGCAAGGCGCCGCGCAGCGTCATGCCGCGCCGTTCCGGGATGCGCGGCGTCTCGCCGGCCGCGGGATAGAAGGTGACCACCGAGCGCTGCACCTGCAGCGGCCCGGCATCGGGCGCCACGCGCAGGAATTCCGCCGCCACGATGCGGCCCGCCGCCGGCCCGAGCGAGAACGAGATGCGGTCGCGCCCTTCGCCGGGCAGCACCTCGAGCCGCAGCGGCAGGGTTTCCGCGGCGCCTTTGGCGAGGGGCGCCGGCAGGGAACTGGATACGCCCTCGAGCGGCGATTCGAAGGTGACATGGGCGCGCCCTTCCTTTACCGCAACCGTGGCGGTGTAGCGCGCGGCACCCGCAAGCCGCCGCCGCCAGGGATGGTCGAACAGCGGCCGTATGCCCTCGACGGTCGCCCTGCCCTCCGCGTTCACCACCACGCTGGAACCGGGCTTGGAGCCGCCCGAAATCCGCACCTGGTCGCCGAACAGCTGGCCGCGCACGTCCTGGATCGCGATCGAGGATTCGGTGAAGCTGACGCGCCCGCCGGCGCGCTCGATCGGCGGCAGGCGCGCGTCAACGGTCACGGTGTTGGCCGCGAAGCTGTAATCGCCGGCGATCTTGCTCTTCGCCATCGCGTGCAGCGCGAGTTCGAGGTTCAGCCGCAGCTTGCCGCGCCCGAGCGAACCCATGCCGTCGGTGGCGCCCTCCACCATGCGCCGCACCGGACTCTGCCTGATGTAATCCAGGAACAGCGATGTCGGTCCCTCCGCGGTGCCGTCGATGTGCAGCTGCGGGTCCGGATCGAGCATGCTCGGCAGCACCACGCGCACGTTGGCCAGCTTCACGCCGAGAATGCTGCCGCTGCGCCCGAGGATGTTGATCTTGTCGCCCTCGAACAGCAGGTCGCCTTCGATGTCCTCGATGCGCGGCCAGCCGCTGGCGTAGTCGAGCACCGCGCCCGACACCTTCGCCGCCACCTGGAACTGGCCTTGCGCCGGATCGAGGAAGGGAAAATCGCGCAGGTCGCCCTTCAGGCGCAGCTTTGCATCCGTCGACTCGCCGGCCAGCACGGCGGCCGCGACCCAATCGCGCGCGCGCTCGCCCATGAGCCTGGACAGCGGCAGGTACTTGGCAGTGCTCTTGCCATTGGCGCGCGTCAGCTGCGCCGTCAGGTCGACTACGCCCGGGCCCTCGCCGGTCCATGTGTAGCTGCCGCTGGCCGTGCCGGCAAGGTCCTCGTTGGCGAAACCCAGGCTGGCGAGCCGCACTGTTACGCCAGTGGTGCCTTCCTGCGCCGCGCGTTCCCAACGCACCTCGCCGTTCAATGCATCCAGGGCGATGCGCGGCTCGGGAAAGACCTCGGGCAGGTCGAGCTCGCTCTTGCGGGACTCGAGGGCGACGACGCCCTTCTTTTCGGTGGCGTCGATGCTGCCCGAGAGGCCGGCGAATCCCGGGATGTTGCGCCAGGCATTCATGGTCAGGCCGGCGAAGCGCGTCTTGGCGGTGAACACCGCCTGGTCGGGCAGTTCGCCGGTCCAGTCGAACTTCGCATCCAGCAGGTTGCCCTGCGGCGCGAGCTCGGCCAGCAGCTTCCTCAGGTCGGCCGGAAAAGGCATGTACTCCGCCAGGCGCGCCAGCGGCGCGAGCTCGATCAGGTTGGCGCTGACCGAGCCGCGCTGCGTTAGCGAAGCGCTGCTCGCCGGCTCCCACATGGCGCGAAAGCTGGTGGCGTTCATCGGCGGCGCGCCGGGGCTGGAAAGCGCGAGGCTGCGCACCCCGAAGTCGTAGCCGCGCACGGTCTCGCGCCCATACACCCGGCCCCGCACCGAGGACATTTCCAGCACCGGCAGGTCCTTGGCGAGGCGCGCCGACACGTTGGAGAGCGCGACATCCGCGGTGCCCTGCGTGATCCTGCCGCCCGTGAGCGTCGCCCACAGGCGCAGCGCGCCTTCGCCGCGGCGCACGTCGATCGGGTAATCGACCCAGGCGCGCCAGCCAGCAAGATTGGTGTAGCCGAATTCGGCATAGGCGCGGCCGCTCCATTGCGCCGGATGCTTGACGCTGCTGCCCTCCAGCGAGGCGCGCACCTCCATGCCCGGCCCCAGTTCGCGCGGCGGCAGCGCCGAGAGGCCCACCTTGTGCGCGTCGCCGTCGTTCTCGAGGCGCAGGTTCAACGCCGAGAGCCTGAGCGGCGGCGCCTTGCGCAGCTCATCGCGCCACTCGATCTCGGCGCCGCGCACGATGATCTGGCCCTGGCTAAGGATCCAGTCGCTCAGCCTGCCGTCGCCCTCGCCCGAGATGCGGATGCCGGCGACGTAGATCTCGCCCTCGGCGTCGCGCCGCACCGTGAGCTTCGGCCCGTCGATGAGGAAGGAGTGCAGCCTGAGTTCGCGCGCCGCCAGCGAACGCCAGGCGACGACGTTCTCCACCGCCGGCAGGACGAGCGCCTCGCGGCCGTCGCGGTCGTAGATGCGCACATCCGATATGGCCAGCCGCGGCCGCAGCCCCTGCCAGTCGGTGGCAATGGCGCCGATCTTCACCTGCAGCCCGATTGAGCTGGAGATCGCGGCGACGATGTCGCCACGGTATTGCTCGACGTTGGGCAGCAGCCAGTAGCGCACCGCGAGGAAGATCACCGCGAAAGCGAAAAAGGCCGCCCACGCGAGCACTTCGATCACGCGCAGGAGCCTGAGTAACGTGACTTTGCGTAATGTGGAAGGGGTTCGCATCGCTCCTGTCGCGACTCCTATATCCTCTTTGGCAATCTTCAGGCCCATATTATCCGTAAATGCCGGATCCGATTCGGAAAATCACCCTTTCTCGCTACGCGGCGCAGGCCCTGGTCGCGCGTCCCGAGCTGCTTGCGGAAGCTGACCTGGAGCGTGCCGCGGGCGCGCCATTCAGCACCGCGGAAATGGCGCGGGCGCTCCTCGGTTCGGACAGCGACGACGAGGACTCGTTCAAGCGCCGCCTGCGCCGCCTGCGCCAGCGCGTGCTGTTGCGCACGATCGCGCGCGACCTGGAGGGTAAGGCCGACCTCGCGGAGGTCTGCGCCACGACCAGCGAACTCGCCGACCTGACGATCCGCGCCGCGCTGCGCTGGCTGCGTGAGGAAGACCTGATCGTCGTCGCGATGGGCAAGCTGGGCGGCGGCGAGCTGAACGTGTCCTCCGACATCGACCTTGTATTCGTACACCCGGATGCGAGTGACCCGCCGCGACTCGAGCGCGTCGGTCGTCGCCTGATTGCACTGCTGAACGACATCACCGAGGACGGCTTCGCGTTCCGCGTCGACATGCGGCTGCGGCCCTACGGCGACTCGGGCGCGCTGGTGAGCGGCTTCGAGGCGCTGGAAGCCTATTTCGTCTCGCAGGGCCGCGAATGGGAACGCTATGCATGGATCAAAGCAAGGGCTGTTTCAGGTCTTGAATCCGATAAAAAAGCCCTTGAAGACATCGTTCGCCCTTTCGTCTACCGCAAGTACCTCGACTACGCCACGCTGGCGGCGATGCGGCGCCTGCATGCCGAAGTGCGGCGCGACGTGGCGCGGCGCGAGCTCGCCGAGCACGTCAAGCTGGGGCCCGGCGGCATCCGCGAGATCGAGTTCATCGCCCAGGCGCTGCAGCTGGTGCGCGGCGGGCGCGACCCGGAACTCACCGCGCGCCCGACTCTCTTGATTCTGGATCTTCTTTTCAGGAAAAGACTTCTCCCGGAAATAGCGAAGACGGAACTCGCCGACGCGTACGTTTTCCTGCGCAACGTCGAGCACAGGCTGCAGTACATGGACGATGCGCAGACGCACGAATTACCCGATGGGGACGAAGACCGCGCGCGCCTCGCGCGGATGGCGGACTTCGCCTCGTGGGGGGATTTCCATGCTGCGTTGAACGCGCATCGCGGCGCGGTGACGCGCCACTTCCAGGCCGTGTTCGCGCAGCCCGGCATCGAAAGCGAAGCGAAGCCCTGGCCCGACCATCCGCGCCTCGCCGCGCTGCGCGCGAGCCAGCGCTACCTGCAGTTGCCCGAGGATTCGAAGCGCCGCTTCGACGCCCTGATCCCGGCGCTCGCCAGCGCGGCCGCCGCGACGCCGGACCCGGAAGCGACCCTCGCGCGCGGCGTGGACCTGCTCGAGGCGATCGCACGCCGCGCCGCCTACCTCGCCCTCCTCGCCGAGCGGCCCGAGGCGCTCGAACGCGTCACGCGCATGATCGGCGCCTCGGCCTGGGCGGCGCAGTTCGTCACCCAGCACCCGCTGCTGCTGGATGAGCTGCTGGATGACCGGGTGCTCTATTCGGCGCCCGACTGGCGCGAGTTCGAGGACGGGCTGCGCGCCGCGCTCGCCGCCGCGGAGGGCGACATGGAGCGCCAGATGAACGCGGTGCGCGAGCAGCACCATTCGCAGCTATTCCGCCTGCTGGCGCAGGACCTCGCGGGGCTGCTAACGGTGGAGGTGCTCGCCGACCACCTCTCGCAGCTCGCCGATATCGTGCTGCAGGCATCGCTGGAATTCTGCTGGAAGCAGGTCCCGGCGCGCCACCGCGACGAACCGCGCTTCGCCGTAATCGCCTACGGCAAGCTCGGCGGCAAGGAACTCGGCTACGCCTCCGACCTCGACATGGTGTTCCTGTTCGACGACGCGGAGGAACGCGCCGAGCACAACTACATCCGGCTCGGGCAGCGCTACAACAACTGGCTCTCGGCCAACACCCCGTCCGGCACCCTGTTCGAGACCGACCTCGCGCTGCGTCCCTCGGGTTCCAAGGGCCTGCTGGTTTCCTCGCTCTCGGGCTTCGACGAGTACCAGGAGAATTCGGCCTGGATCTGGGAGCACCAGGCCCTGACGCGCGCGCGCTACTGCGCCGGCGACAAAAGCGTCGGGGACTCCTTTGAATTGATACGGAAGAGGATACTGGAACGAAAAAGGGATCCCTCGGCCCTCGCGCGCGAAGTGCTCGCGATGCGCGAGAAAATCCATGTCGCGCACCCCAACAAGTCAGGGCTGTTCGACGTCAAGCACGACCGCGGCGGCATGATCGACATCGAATTCACGGTGCAGTTCCTCGTGCTCGCGCACGCGCACCGGCATGCGGAACTCACGCAGAACCTGGGCAACATCGCCCTGCTGGGAATGGCCGCGAAGCTGGAGCTGATCCCGGCCGCGCTCGCCGAGGACTGCCGCAACGCCTACCGCAAGTTCCGTCGCCTGCAGCACGCATTGCGCCTGAACGGCGCGCAGTACGCGCGCGTGCCGCTGGAGCAGGTGGGGGCGAAATCAGAAGCGGTGCGCAATCTCTGGAAAACGGTGTTTTCCGCTTACCAGTAATCGGGGTCAGGGTGATCTCAACCCGTCGATGCAACGGTAGCCCTTAAAGCCTTCAAAGGGGTAAGCCAGTTTAGCGTTTCTCGAGGTCGCTCGTTAAGTAGCCGAGCAACACGATTGAGTTCGGCGTGGGTGACGTTCGATAGATCCTTGCCCTTTGGGAAGTACTGTCGCAGCAAGCCGTTGGTGTTCTCGTTGCTGCCGCGTTGCCAAGGGCTGTGCGGATCGCAGAAATAGACTTGGACGTCGGTTGCGACGGTGAATTCCTTGTGGGCCGCCATCTCGCTGCCACGATCCCAGGTGAGCGAGCGGCGCAGCTCGGCCGGGAGCTGGCGGATCTTTGCCGCCAAGGCTTTAGTGACGGTGGCTGTGTCCTTGCTTTCGACTTTGACGAGCATCACGTAGCGGGAGTGGCGCTCGACGAGTGTCGCGATCTGTGAACTGGCGCCGCCCATGAGCAAGTCGCCTTCCCAATGGCCGGGAACGGCGCGGTCTTCGACTTCGGCTGGACGCTCACGAATCGAGATGCCATCCACGATCGCCGGGTGCGCTGCCGGTTGGCTACGTCGCCGGCGCATGAAGCCGCCGCGCCTGAGATGCCCCAAGAGCTCTTTCTTCAGGGCATTACGCGCCTGAATGAAGAGACTTCGATAGATGGTCTCGTGCGATACCCGCATGGAGCCATCATGCGGGAATGCTTGCTCAAGGCCAATGGCAATCTGGCGCGGCGACCAGTCGAGTTCCAAGTGCTGCGCGACCCAATTCCTAAGCCTGCGGTGCCTGGCCAATCGACACAGCTGCGGCCGGTGTGCCCGCTGCCAAGCACAGGTATCAGCCTCGGCAGCCCGATAGCCTCGCGCGCCACCATTGCGCCCGATCTCTCGGCTCACCGTGGAAGCGGCCCGGCCAAGCCGCCTGGCAAGCTCTCGAATCGACAGGCCGCTGGCCAAACCGCGGGAGATCTCCTCGCGCTCTTCAAACCGCAGTGCCCGGGCAGCGCGATGTCGGGTTCTGGGAGCAAACCCGCCGCCGCGCCTTAAAAGCAAAAGCACGCTAGGCGAGGGTCGGTGCACTGACTGGCTGATCTGCTTGAGGGTTAAGCCGCTCTTCCACCCCCGCCACACCATCGCCCGTTCTTCGGACGTGAACCGCCTCCTACTCGCCATGCAACACCTCCCTGATTCAATTGAACCAAAAGATGTTGCATCGACGGGTTTACATCACCCAGAGCCCGATTTACTTGTCAGCGCGCCCGGGGCCCGCGCACGTTCGGGTTGAGCATCTCGATGTCGGCCTTCACCTTGTCGCGGCTTCTCTCGTAAACCAACTCGCGCCCCTTGATACTGCCGACGTAGGCCATACCGTTTCGCGTGGGCGTCAGCACGCACTTCATGTTGTGGATGCCTTCGCCAATCACAACCTCGATCGCCTCGGCGCGCTTGCTGAACACCACCACCTCGATGGTCTGGCCGTTTTCCATCTTCAGCTTTATTTTCTCGTCGTTCATGTGGCGGGGCACTCGTCGCCGAAGCTGATCGCCGGCCGCGCCGCATTCGCACCCTCATGGGCATCCGTCGGCGGGAACGCCTGGTGGAACGTGAACGCTTCCTTGCCCGGCCCCTTGGAGCGCAGCAACTCCAGCCGCGCCTTTGCTTCCTCGATCGTCGGCCGGTGCCCCTGCGGCACCCACCACAGCACGAGGAACGCCTCGTCCATCTTCTCGAACCATTCGCGCCGACGCCGCATGATCGCCACATGCTCGGAATGAAAGACGAAGAGCCGCAGCGACTCGATGTCCTTCCAGACCGACATGTTCACCGCCATGTTCTCGTTCTCCGGGTACGGGCGAACTGACGTCGCGTTGCCTTCTTCGGTCTGGAATCGCCACACGAAACCCGGCGTGCGTTCGGCCAGCGCGTTGATCGGATCGAGATTGGCGACGAACTCGACCATCACCGATCCGTCGATCGGGCCCTTGATGACGCCGATGTTCAGTTGCGCAAGTTCATAGGAGGACATGCTGGCTCCTGATAAGTACTTCACGCTAGGGTAACGCACCTCGCGGCTCCAGGCATCACCCGAGCGTCTTTCGCATCGTGATGGAAGTCGTGCGGTCGTACCCCGGATGCATCCCTTCGGAAACCTTGACGAACCCCAGGGCCGCGAAGGCCGCGTGGTTCTCGGTCAGCTCGACCCGCGTCTCCAGCTCCAGCAGGCCCAGCCCAGACTTCCGCGCCATGCCTTCGGCCGCCTGCATCAGACGACTACCTATTCCCTGCCCTTGCCGCCCCGGCCGGACCGCCATTTTCCCCACGTACAGGGCACCAGCCTGCGGCTTCGCAAAAATGCATCCGACCAGTTCGCCACCATCGAAAGCGAGGAACAGCTGCTCCTCCTTCGCCTTGACGGCAATCGATTTCGCGTCGAATCGGTGCAGCGACGATGGCGGATCGATCCGGCTGTGCTGAAACGCGAAGGCGGCATGCAGCAGCGCCATCAAGGCTTCCCAATTACCGAACTCCGCGGGCGCAGGCTTGATTTCGATTGCCATCGGGTGTCCGCATTAGGCGGAGCGCGCCGCTTTCGCGCGCGTCCGGCTTGTACGCGCGGTTTGAGAGCGCCGTGCATGATGTTCCGCATAGGCATCAAGCAACCGCCGGATCATGCGTTGATACTGCGTGTTGTGCTTCTGCGCTTCGCTCTTGAAAAACTCCACGCTGCGCTTGCTAAGCGCGATCGTGACCTTGACTCCCTCATCCCGGAAAACCAGATCCTCCGGGTTCGGCAGGAAATCAGGGACGACCTTTGGGTCGCCGAGGGGCTCGTCCGTGTACCTGATTCTCTCGCTCATAGATTCGCTTTCCTTTGCGCCAGTAGCCGGCCCCGAAGATTCGAATTACATCGTCACGGTAAGTGAACCGCACAGTAAGAACTCCACCGTCGACCAGACCGAAACAGTAGTGCCGAAGTTCGCCTGAGCTGTGGGTCTTGTCTTCCGCGATGACGCGCCGTTCGTCAGCGAAGGCGATTTGCGCCATCGCGAAAGCCACCCCGTGCTTTTCCTGGTTCTGCGCGTCCTTTTTCGGATCCCAATCGAACCGCGCCCTCGCCATCGTCGAACCTTACCATCGATATGGCTGGTTAGCCATAAGAACGTATGGCGCGCAGGAAGAAGGAGCCGCGCGCTAACGTGAATTGAAGCAGTTCCGCCTTTGGCTATTTCATCAGTTCGTCCAGTTGCGCGCGCAGATTGGAGCGGGCCTGGGTGGCGGCGGCGGAGTTGCCGGCGATAGTGGCGCCGCGCTTGACGCAGGACGGGGGTGCGCCGGGCATGACGGCGGGAAAGGGTCCGAGGAGGCTGGGGAGGCGCGGGAAGCAGTCGGCGCCGTTGCCGACGTTGGGCAGGAAGACATGGCGCGCGGCTTGATCGAAAGCGTGGTGGGCGCCGGGATAGACGTCGATGGCGGCGTCGAAGCCTGCGGCCTTTAGCGACGCAGCGAGTTGGGCGCAGGGTTTGGCGGGGGTCCAGTCGTCGGCTTCGCCGGTATGGATGCGCAGCGGCGCGGAGATGCGATCGCGCTCTGGGAACACGGCATTGCAGCTGGGGTAGAACGGGAAGAAGGCGCGGAACGCGGGCTGGCCGACAGGCGCGAAAGTTTCTTTCGCCCAGGCGGTGGCGGCGAGCATGGTGAGCGCGCCGCCATGCGAGAAGCCCATCAGCGCGATGCGCGACGGATCGATCTTTGGATGCACGGCGAGGAGGCGCAATGCGCCGTAGGCATCGGGCACGCGTTCTAGCGGTACCAGCGCGCGGCCATTGGTGCAGACTTCTTCCAGGCCGCGGGGGCGGAAGCTGTCGATGACGAGGGTGGAGAAACCCCAGGAGCGGAGCGTCGGCCCCCAGGCGCGCTCGATGTTGCGATTGCCGTTGCAGCCATGCGCGAGAACTATGGCGGGAAACGGCCCGCTGCCCTGCGGGAGTTGCAGGTCGCCCGAGATCGATGTCGGCGCGCCGATGATGAAGTTGCGGCCCTTGGCGGAGCGCTCAATACTGCCGGCGCTATCGAAGGCGAGGACGCCCGAGGCCGACGTGACGGGCGCCGGCGTGAGGACCACGGCATCGCTCGCGCAGCCGGCCGCGAGCGCGGCGGCGAGCAGGAGGGCAAACCTCACTTGGCGCCGGGCTCAGTGGCGGGAAATTTCGCCGAGCCGTAGCGGATCACGAGGTTCGCCACCGCGAGCAGCAGGATGCCGTCGATCGACGCATGCCCTTTGCCCGTCATGCCGACGAAGGCGAAGACCGCCGACCAGACGATGGTGGCGCCGATGGCGAACAGCGCGAGGGAGTGGAACGCATCCACCAGCAGGTTGCCCAGATCCTGCGAAAGCCGGTTGAGGCTCTGCCGAAGATTGTCGATTGGCGGCATCCTTGCATCTCCCTGCGCTGTGAAACGCAGGCAAGCCTAGCACTAGATCGCTTCGCGCGGCGTGCGCGGGGCCTGGGCGTCGCGCCGCAGCGGACCGTCCACCTCGGAGGCGAAGCGTGCCAATGCGTCGAGCAGCACGTCGCGGTTCAGGCGGTACAGGACACGCTGGCCTTGGCGCTCGCTAACCACCAGGCCGGCGCGCTGCAGCACCGCGAGATGGCGCGATACGGCCGGCGGGCTGAGGGAGAAACGTCCGGCGAGGTCGGTCGTGGAGAGCGCGGTCTGCGACAGGAAAGCGAGAATCTGCCGCCGAGGCACGGAGGACAGCGCGCCGAAAATGTCGTCAAGGTCCATCCGGATCCACCATTAACACAAGTGCTAATAGTCTAGCGCGTTTTTATGTTTAGAATAGCCGCTCACATTCAAGGAGCGTGCATGGCGAAGGCAAAGAAGGCACCGACCCCATCTCTGTCCATGGCGGACCGCGACGGCTGGATCTGGTACGACGGCAAGCTGGTGCAGTGGCGCTCGGCCACCACCCACGTGCTCACGCATTCCCTGCACTACGGACTCGCCGTTTTCGAGGGCGTGCGCGCCTACAAGACGGTAAGCGGCACGCAGATCTTCCGCCTGCGCGAGCACTCGCAGCGCCTGGTCAACTCGGGCCACATCTACATGATGAAGATCCCGTACAGCGTCGAGCGCCTGATGCAGGCGCAGATCGACGTCGTCGCGGCCAACGGCCACGAGTCCTGCTACATCCGCCCGATCGCCTTCTACGGCTCGGAGAAGATGGGCGTGTCGCCGGTCGGCGCCAAGGTGCACGTCGCCATCGCCGCCTGGCCCTGGGGCGCCTACCTCGGGCCGGAAGCGCTCGCCAAGGGCATCCGCGTGAAGACCGCATCGGTGGCGCGCCACCACGTCAACGTCACCATGGCACGCGCCAAGATGTCGGGCACCTACCCGAACTCGGTGCTCGCGACGCTGGAAGCCACGCAGCATGGCTACGACGAGGGCCTGCTGCTCGACGTCGACGGCTTCGTCGCCGAGGGTGCGGGCGAGAACATCTTCGTCATCAAGGACGGCGTCATTTACGAACCGGAGCTCACCTCCGCGCTGACCGGCATCACCCGCACCTCGGTGATCGAACTGGCCGAGGGCCTGGGCTACAAGGTGAAGGCCAAGCGCCTGACCCGGGACGACATCTATATTTCGGACGAATGCTTCTTCACCGGCACCGCGGCCGAAGTGACGCCGATCCGCGAGCTCGACCAGCGCCAGATCGGCGCCGGCAAGGCGGGGCCCATCACCAAGGTGCTGCAGAAGGCGTTTTTCGACGTGGTCACGGGCAAGGACCGCAGGCACAAGAGCTGGCTCACCCCCGTTCCGATGAAGAAAGCAAAGAAGTGAGCAACGATAATTCACGGCTGGTCGAGCTGACGGAGAAGGACCTGCCGCTGCATTGCCCGATGCCGGAAGCGCCGCTCTGGGCGCGGCATCCGCGCGTGTTTCTCGATGTGGCGACGCATGGAGAGGCGCTCTGCCCGTATTGCGGGACGAAATATCTGTTCAAAGGAACAAAAAAACATCATTAACCCCGTGCGCCTCCTCGTCGTCGCACCTAACTGGATCGGCGACGCGCTGATGGCGCAGCCGTTGTTGGCGAAACTGCGCGCGCGCCTGCTCGAGCAAAGCGGCGGAAAGAACACGCACCCCCGCATCGACGTGCTCGCCCCGCCCTGGGTGGCGCCGGTGGTGCGGCGCATGCCGGAGGTGGACGAGGTCATCGAGGCCAACCTGCGCCACGGCGAGCTGCAGCTGGGCGAGCGCTGGCGCCTGGGCCGCGTGCTGAAGCAGCGCGCCTACGACCGTGCCGTCGTCCTGCCGAACACTTGGAAATCCGCCCTGATTCCCCTGTTCGCGGGCATACCGGTAC
>JANNXB010000559.1:0-12384 GCA_031409355.1 Betaproteobacteria bacterium
TTTCCTGGCGGGCAAGCGAAGGTAGAATCGCTGCAGGTAAAATCACCCGATGCGACGCTCCTCACTCACGCAGTTCCTCATCGAGCGCCAGCGCGCCGGCAAGATCAACGCCGACCTGCGCCTGCTCATCGAAACCATCGCGCGTGCCTGCAAAGCGATCAGCACGCGCGTCAACAAGGGCTCGCTCGGCGGCGGCCACGGTTCGGCCGGCAGCGAGAACGTGCAGGGCGAGATCCAGAAGAACCTGGACGTCATGTCCAACGAAATCCTGCTCGAGGCGAACGAATGGGGCGGCAACCTGGCCGCGCTGGCGTCGGAGGAGATGGAGGACGTGAAGCCGACCCCGACGCACTATCCGCGCGGCGAATACCTGCTCCTGTTCGACCCGCTGGACGGGTCATCGAACATCGACGTCAACATCTCCGTCGGCACGATTTTCTCGGTGCTGCGCTGCCCCCCGGGCGTGGAACCCGACGAAAAGGTCTTCCTGCAGCCCGGGCGCAACCAGGTCGCCGCCGGTTTCGCGGTCTACGGGCCGACCACGCAGCTCGTCATCACCGTGGGCGACGGCGCCTACGGTTTCACGCTCGACCGGGAAACCTACACGTTTGTCCTGACGAACGAAAAAATAAAAATACCCGAGGACACCGCCGAATTCGCCATCAACGCCTCGAACATGCGGCGCTGGGAGGCGCCGGTGAAGCGCTACATTGACGAATGCCTCGCCGGCAAGGACGGCCCGCGCGGCAAGGACTTCAACATGCGCTGGGTCGCCTCGATGGTGGCCGACGTCTACCGCGTGCTGTGGCGCGGCGGCATCTTCATGTACCCGCGCGACTCGAAGAACAAGGACGGCCGGCTGCGCCTGATGTACGAGGCCAACCCCATGGCCTTCATCGTCGAGCAGGCTGGCGGCACCGCCACCGACGGCAGGAACCGCATCCTCGACATCCAGCCGCACAAGCTGCACCAGCGGATCGCGGTAGTCCTCGGATCGAAGAACGAAGTCGAGGTCGTCAGCTCGTACCACCCGTGAGCGCGGGCTTCGACGAGGCCGTAAGCAGGATCGTCGAGGCGCGAAAGTCACTCAGCACGCTCGAAGACCTGTCCGGCGCGGCAGCGGTAGCGACGCTCGATGATGGCTATCGAATCCAGCGCGCGGTAACCGAACGCTGGGACGACGAAATCGCCGGCTGGAAAGTCGGCGCCACCGCGAAGCAGGTGCAGCAGCTCTTCGGCGTTGCCGAACCGGCCTATGGCCCGGTATTCAGGAAATCCGTGTTCCAGAGCCCGGCGCGCGTGCCCGCGCGCGGCTTTCACCACCGCATGCTGGAATCCGAGTTCGCATTTCGGTTCGGCAAGGACCTTGCGCCTCGCGCGGCGCCGTATTCGCGCGACGAGATCCTGGCGTCAGTCGACGCCCTGATTCCGGCCTTCGAGATCGTCAGCCCGCGTTTCAACCGGCTCACGGTCGACAAGTTCCCGCAGGTCGTGGCCGACTTCTGCGCCAACGGCGGTGCAATCCTGGGTACGCCTGTCGAGAACTGGCGCGGCATCGACCTGCCCGCGCACGCCGTGAAGCTCTACATCGGGGGCTCGCTGAAGCAGGAGGGACTGGGCTCGGCCGTCCTGGGCGACCCGGTAAACGTGCTCGAGTGGCTCGTCAACAAGTTCCGCGCGCAGGACCGGACGCTCTCGAAGGGACAGTTTGTCCTGACCGGCACCATGACCGGCATTCACACGCCGGAAACTGGTCAGACGGCGGTGGCGGATTTTGGTGACCTGGCGAAGGTGGAAATCACCTTCTACTAGCGCAATGAGCGCCAGGCTCCGGCTCCGTCAGCGACCCACGCCGCCCGCCTCCACCGTACGTCCTTTGAATGCGGGATCCCTGACGCACCGCGTCGCCGTGCCGGCCCTGGTGCCGTTGCGAATCATCCGCTCGCATATCCGCTTCTTGAAGTGCGTGTTGCTGGCGCAGGTACTGGGGAATCGACGCTTACGCTCCTTTTCGATGCACCCCGAAACGGCGATCTCGTCGTCGGTCTCCATCTTCAGCATGCAATAGTCTGCGATCCACTGGATCGGCTCGCCGGCGGCCACGCAGCGATTCTCCGCGTTGGCAAACGAGATCCAGCTCGCGGCGAAGAAGGCGAGAGCGATTGTGCAGTTAGCCATCACGTGCGCACCTGCCATCGCCTCGGATTGCGACGCCCATGCATGCATGCGACCACCACAATAACCTCGTCGTGGGTTCGAAATTAAACAGCGTAGGGGAAGCGACGCAGAAGCGCCCGCCTGGTGTCACGGCGGACCACCGGATATCTGAGCGGGTACTGGGCGACGGCATCGATCAATGTCTGAGCCGCCGCCAAAAACTCATGGCCCAATCCAGTGCGCTGACCTTCGTACCAGAGAAAAGCCTCATCGATGTCCGCCGCTGCCGCCGGACGGACAACGACCTGCATCAGAGAGCGCGATTGCGGATGCGGTCGAGAACTTCATTCCAAGGAATGCCGACCGCGCCTTCGCGATCGAGCTCGTCGAGCCGTCGGTCAAGCTCCTCCGTCTGAGCGTCAGTCATCGGGATGGCCTCGGGGGATAGGCTATCCCAGAGCTGTTCTAGCAGCTCCAACCGCTCTTGGGGATCCATTTTGGCGATGTCAACCGTGCTCATGTGCCCAGTATACGCCCCCGCTTCGACGCTGCTTTCGTGATGGCTAGCTGGTTTTTATCATCTCTTCGTCGCGCCGTCGTGCGCGCCGCTCGCCGGATTTCCAGGGGACATTCTCGACAATCAGTTCGACGGTCTTGTGCCCGTAGCCCGTCAGCGCCCGAGCTGGAAGCGCTCGAAGCGGTGCAGGGTTTCCTCGATGCGCCGCTTGTGGGACTGGCGCGAGCGGTCGGTGACCCAGGTCCAGCGCTGCATCAGGAGCTTCTGGCGCTCGCGGTCGGTCTTGAGGTCGATCACGGCGGCGATGACGCCATCGACGAGGACGGGCTGGGCGAAGTAGCCGAGCTTGCGCCTGGCCTTGGGGAGATAGGCCTCGAAGCGGTGCTCGTAGTCGAAGAAGAGGTGCAGCCGCCTGCGCTGGATGACGAGCGGGTCGAAGGGCGACAGGATGTGGACGCCCTCGGCAGGCTCGAGGACTGCATCGAGCGCCTCGGGCTGCGTCCAGTGAGGCAGGTCCACGCCTTCCAGCTTTAGGGGTACCAGTTCGCCGCGGCGCACCCGGCGCTCGATCAGCCGGCGCATGGCGGGCTTGCGCGGGGCATCCATGTAGCAGGCGGAGTCGAGGCTGACGACGCCTTGCGAGCGCAGCGCCCGGTCAAGCAGGTACGCGAGGGTCTCTCTCTCGGTGGCGCGCGCGGGCGCCCTCTCCCAGCCGAAATGGCGCCGGGTGAGTTCGTAGGTCTTCAGCATCCCCGTGCGGTGGCTTACGGTGAGCGAGCCGCGGTAGAAGGCCAGCTCCAGCGCCCTCTTGGAGGGCTTGCGGCTCGCCCAGAGGTGGTCCTTGTCCACCGCGTCCTCGTCTATGTCGCGGATCGAGAGGGCCCCCTTGCGCTTCACCAGCGACAGGACCCGGCGCAGGTCCCTGACCGTCACGCGCGAGAACCAGCCGCCTGGCGCGATCGCCTCGGCCCGCATCGCGCCCAGGTAGTAGCGGATGTCGCGAGTCGGCACATAGGACAGCGCGTGCGTCCAGTATTCGAAGACCGACTTGTCGACGGACTGCGCCTGGCGCAGGTGGTCGCGCCGGTAGCCGGGGATGCGCGTGTAGAGGATCTGGTGGTGGCAGCGCTCGATGACGTTGATGGTATCGATCTGCACGTAGCCCAGGTGCTCTACCGCGGCGCGGGTGGCGCCGGGGCCGTCGCCGAAGGGCGCGGGCTCGTCGAGCCGCTGCGCGCGCAGCCAGAGGCGTCGGGCGCGGAATGGCGCCAGCGCGACGGCTTTCAGGGTTTTGCCTTGAGACAACTTGGGGGGACTACAGGAGGAAATACAGGAGAAACTGCAGGGAATCTGCCGGAGGCCCGCGCCCCCGGCAGGATGCTGCGATCCAGCAAATTACTTGAGGTGCTTGTTGACCAGTTTGGTCATCTCGAACATCGAAACCTGGGCTTTGCCGCCGAACACGGGCTTGAGCTTCTCGTCCGCGTTGATGTTGCGACGGTTCTTCTTGTCCTGCAGGTTGTTTTTCTTGATGTACAGCCAGATCTTCTTGGTGACCTCGGTGCGCGGCATCGCGCTGTTGCCGATCACTGCGCCGAGCGCTGCGGTCGGATTCATCGGCTTCATGAACGCCGCATTCGGCTTACGCTTCTTGCCGGCTTTCTTTGCTTTTTTCTTCGCCATCTTGTTTTCTCCTCTGATCACTACGTACTTGGGGATCCCGTGATTCTTTCCGCTGTCGTCGGGGCAGCGGAGCCCGAACAATGCCGAAATCAGAGGAGCATGTCAATCATCCCGATGCATATTTTTTTCTATTTCCCCTCTGAATCCAGCCAGAACTCGATGCCCTGCGCGTTCAGTTCGATGTCGAGCGCGAAGATTTGCAGCGTTTTTTCCCTCGGCAAACGCCAGCCGTGACGTGCGCTCTCGTCGAGAACTAACGACCTAACACCTTCCGTCAGCAGACGTTTTCGCTCGGCGCCGGCGCGCCGGTGGCGCTCGCCCAGCTCGGCGTGCGCGTCAATGATGCGGTGCAGGTCTCGCGCTAAAACCGTCAGATTCGTCAGCCGGCCGAAGTGCGCGACGTAGATCGCCTCGGGCCCGAGGGACAGCATGCGGTCGATGGAACGGTGCAGCTCGGGCGGATCGAACTGCGACGGGCTGGTCGTCGGAAAGGAGAACTGGCGGCCGTCCTGGTCCAGTTCCCTGTAGGAAATGCCGAAGGTATCCCCGGCGAAGATATGGCCGGTCATCGAGTCGCGCACCACGACGTGGTGCCGCGCATGGCCCGGGGCATCGAGGAAAAGCAGCTCGCGCCCCGCGAGGCGCAGCGCGGTTCCCTCGGGGGTTTCGACCACTCTCTCCCGCGGGACGGGCAGGATTTCCCCATAGACGCGGCGCGTCTCCTCCTCGCCGTAGATGGCGACTGTCGCCGCCAGCAGACGGCTGGGATCGATGACGTGCCGCGCACCACGCGGGTGCACGGTGAGGCGCGCATTGGGAAATCGCGCCATAAGCTGTCCCGCCCCGCCCGCGTGGTCGAGGTGGACGTGAGTGAGGATGACGTAATCCACCTGCGCGGGCGCGATGCCCTTCGCCTCGAGCGCGGCAAGCACGTGAGGCACGGCGTGGGAGGTGCCGGTATCGATCACCGCCGCGCGCCCCTCCTCGACCAGCAGGTGGATCGCGGTCTGCTCCCGGCGGTCGTAGACGCTGTCGACGGCGCTGATGCCGTGGCCGTAGTCGAAGATGCCCTCGGAGGATTCCATCGAGGGCATTATAGAATCCGCACTCGATGGAGATTGCGCACCAGACCCTTCGCCTTGCGCGGGTCGCGCTTCATGTGGCCGGCGCGGGCTCGGGTGTCCCGCTGGTGCTGCTGCACGGCTGGCCGCAGACCTGGCACGCATGGCGCAAGCTCGTTCCTCTGCTCGCGGCACGCTACCGGCTGGTCATGCCGGACCTGCCCGGATTGGGCGACAGCTCGATGCCGGAAGGCGGCTACGACAAGAAAACCATCGCGGCGGATCTGCGGGAGATGTGCGAACGCCTCGAGCTCGGCCGCTTTCACCTGGTCGGCCACGACTGGGGCGGACCCAGCGCCTTCGCGCTCGCCTGCGCCATGCCGGAGGCGGTGAGGAGTCTCGCCGTCCTAGATGTGACTCTCCCCGGCATCGGGCCGGATATTTCGCAGGGCGGCCGGCGCTGGCATCATGCGTTTCACATGACCCCGGAGCTTCCCGAAATCCTGGTGCAGGGACGCGAGCGCGAATATCTGGGCTGGTTCTACCGGGAATTCTCTTGGCAGCGCGGCGCCATCGGCGAGGCGGACGTGGACGAGTACGTTCGCTGCTACTCACGGCCGGGCGCGTTGCGCGCCGGCTTCGAATACTACCGGAGCATTCCCACGGATTCGGCCGACAACCGCGCGATCCTCGAGTCGGGCTATCGCCTGCCGATGCCGGTGCTCGCGCTGGGCGGCGGCAGGACGGAAGCGCGCGGCCGTGCCGGGGAACCGCTGGAGTCGCTGCGCGCGATCGCGACCAATGTCCGCGGCGGCGTGGTGCCCGACTGCGGGCACTTCATCCCGGAGGAGCAGCCGGAAATGCTCGCCGCGCGGCTGCTGGAATTTTTCCCCGCCTGACGCCTCAGCGCGCGACCACTTCCACCTTCTCCTCCTGTTGCAGGGCGAAGATCGAGGTGTAGCCCCCGGACCAGTCCGGCGGTATCAGGCAGGGCTGCGGATCATGGTGCGCGAACACTGCGCGCTTGCCCCTGAGCAACTGCTGGTCGTGCTTCGGCTTGATCGGATTCACGGTGTAAGGAAAGGCGTCCGCCGAAGTCATGGTGTTCAGCAGCAACGGCCGGCCAAGGTCCGAGTCGTTCCTCGCGGAGTAATGCAGCGTGCGGCAGTTGTGGATGGTGAGGGATCCCGCTGGCCCGGGGAGAAAGGTGGCCTTGGACAGATCCAGTCTTGCGCAGTCGATGTCCGACAGGCACCCCGTCCAGTTTCCTTTCGCGTCGTATTGCGAAAGCATCGGATCGATCAGGTGGCTGCGCGGCAGCACGCCGAGCGGCCCCTGGTCCATGCCGCAGTCGTAGAGGTAGGTGCCGACGGTGAGCGGCGAATAGTTGGTGTGCGGCCAGAAGCTGATGTCGTAGTGCCACTTCACCTCCTCGCCGCCCTGCGCCCATTTGAAGTTGAGCTTGGAATGGTGGAACTTGACGTCCGGCCCGACCAGGTCGGCGACGATGTCCGGCATCGGCGAGCGCAGGCAGTACTCCCAGAACACCGGGTGCTGCTCGGCCGGGTTCGATACCCGGCGCAGCCGTGGCGCGTCGGCACGGTGGGCGGGCTCGAGGTCGAACACGGGGTCCGACTTCGTCACCGCGCGGCTGCGCTCGACCAGCTCGTCAGTGGCGGCGCGCAGCTTCGCAATCCATTCGTCGCCGATGGCGCGCTCGAGGAGAAGGTAGCCTTCACTGAAATAGAACTCGCGCTGCGACTGGCTCAGCACCTTGGGTGGGATTTCCAGAATCTGTTCCGGCGTCATGGCAGAGCTCCTTCACGGGAATGTTTCATCATGAACTCGATCTGGCTGGAAGCGAAGTTCGCGTCGCCAACGCCGACCTCGACCAGCCAGGCAAGCGGCACGCCTTGCTCCAGCAAGCGGTGCTGGAAGCGCTCCAGCAGATCGGGCCGCTCGCGCACCGCGGCCGGCGCAATCCCCTCCCCGAGCGCGAAAGCGGCCAGCGCACCGGCGGCCTCGCCGATGTTCCACTCGACGGGGTGCAATCGGTAGCAACCGTTGGTGATGTGGGTGGCGCCGAGGTTCTTGCCGCCGGCGATCAGGTTGGCCATGCGCACCGGCAGGAGGGCGCCCAGGGGGATCTGGAACGGCTTGGTGCGGCAGCTGGCGCCGACGTCATCCGGGCCCGAACGGTGGATGTCGATCGGATACCAGCCGACGCCGACGGAATCCGCGAAGTGCGCGGCGCGCGGTCCCGCCTGATGCCGTGCCGACACTTCCTGCTCGACGATCGTCTTCTTCGCCTTGATGCGGCGCGACTCGCGGATGTAGGGGTGCTTGGAAAGGCCGTCCGCGCTGCCCATCACGTCGGGGCGCAGGCGGATTTCCGGCGCACCGAGCCGCGTTCCCGTGGCCGGCGCCTCGGTCTGCAGCCAGTGCAGGAAGCCCAGGCTGACGCGCTTTGCGTCCTGCAACGCGCGCGCTGCGTCGAGCGGCGGGCAATCGATGATGCTCCTGTCGCGATAGTCGTTCCCGGGCCAGTTGAACAGAGTCAGGTCGTTGCAGGAAAGGCTTTTCCCTTCCATGAGGCGCCGGTAGGTCCACAGCCCGCCCTTGGTGCCGGGCATGGTGTCGTACAGGCGATAGTCGAGCCAGCCGCTCGTCTCGCCGTAGATCTCCCCGCCGTGGACTTCGATCCGCAGGCTGTAAGGCTGCGCCACCCGGTAGTGCTCGTATTTCTCCGGCCGGGGGATGGCGTGATTTTCCCCATCGCCCCGTCGCTCGCAGGCGAACGTATAGGTGAAGCTCTGCACGCAATGCGGCTTCGCCTCGACGGGCTGCGCCTGCTTTTCCCCCGTCTGCGCGACCGTCTCCGCGCCGACGGTGTATTCGGCCCCGCACAGCGGCAGCAGGTCGCCCAGCTCGGTGGCGTCGATCACCAGTTGCGGACGGAACCGGAAAAGGCGCCCGTCGTCCAGGCCCATCGCGAGGATCGCGGTGACGTGATCGCCGTCCGTGGCGGCCGCGACGGCCTTTGTGCGGCGATGGATGGAAAGCCGCCCGGCATCAACGAATGGCTGCAGCATCTGTTCGATCACGCCAACCGCGACACGCGGCTCGAACGCAAGGCGCGTGACCCAGCAGTTGCCGGGATTCACCCGGCCGTAATGCCTGCGGATCGCATTGCGCAACTCATAGTAGCTGCGCGTCCCGCCGAAGGATTCGATGTGCTCGTGCTCGTCCAGGGCGGATACACCCTGCGAGGTCATCTGCCCCCCCAGCCAGTCGGTTTCCTCAAGGAGAACGACGCGCCGGCCGGACCTCGCGGCGGCAAGCGAGGCCGCGACGCCTCCCGTGCCGCCCCCTGCGACCAGTATCTCGCAGGACTCGTCGTGCGGAGGTCGGTCCTTCGCCACCGGCACCACGGCGACCGCGGGATCGCCGCTGGCCGGCACGCGCATGACGTCCACTACTTCATGGTATTGGGCAGCCACAACGCAATCTGCGGAAACGCGATGACCAGGCCGAGCGCGATTACCTGCAGGCCCATGTAGGGCCAGATGGAGCGGAAGATGTCGCCGAGCGTGATGCCCGGCGGCGTCACGCCCTTGAGGTAGAACGCCGCGGGGCCGAACGGCGGGGAGATGTACGAAATCTGCATGTTCATGCAGAAGAGGACTCCCATCCAGACCGGGTCGAATCCCAGCGCGAGCACCACCGGCACGAAGATCGGCGCGGTGAGGAGCAGGATGCCGATCCAGTCGATGAAGCAGCCCAGCACGATCCAGATGATCTGGATGATGATCACCACGCCGATCGGGCCGACCGGCAGGCCGGTCATGAAATCCTGGATCAGCTTGGTGCCGCCGGCGAGCGTGTACACGCCGATCAGGGCCGAGGAGCCGAAGAACAGCCAGTACAGCATGATCGTCACCTTCGCCGTGTCCTCGGCCGCCTTGCGCAACTTCTCCCAGGCGAACTTGCCGTTCCACCACATGGCGAGCACTGCGCCCAGGACCCCGACCCCCGCGGCTTCGGTGGGGGTCGCCCAGCCGAAATAGAGCGAGCCCAGAATGCTGAACGCGACCAGGGAAGGGATGACCAGCTCCTTCAACAGGGCGAATTTCTCGCGCAGCGTGATCGCCAGTTCCGCTTCGGTCGCCGGCGGGGCGAAGTCGGGACGGAAGTGGCAGCGTATGACGATGTAGGTGATGTAGAAGGCGGCGAGCATCAGGCCCGGGACGACGCCCGCCATGTAGAGCTCCCCGATGGAGACCCCCGCGGTGAGGCCGTACATGATGAACACCACGCTCGGCGGGATCAGCGTCGCGAGGCCGCCGCCCGCGCAGATGCAGCCCAGGGCCAGCTCCTTCTTGTAGCCGCGGGCCAGCATCGCCGGCAGCGCGACCACGCCCATGGTGACGATCTCTGCGCCGATCACGCCCACCATCGTCGCCATCAGCGCGCAGGAAATGATTACCGCCACCGCCAGGCCGCCCGGCATGCGGCCCGACCAAACGTGCGCGGCGCGGAAGATCGCCTCGGCGATCCCGGCGCGCTCCAGCACGCAGGCCATGAAAATGAAAAGTGGCACCGAGACGAGGACGTAGTTGCCCATCAGCGTGAACACGCGCCCCACGATCAGGGTGAGCCCGCCCCAGCCGAACAGCACCACAGCGAAGAACACGGCCACCGCGCCGGTGGCGAAGGCGAGCGGCAGGCCGGTGAGCAGGATGACGACGAAGACCGCGACGAACAGGAAGCTGAGCAACTCGATGCTCATGAGGCGCGGCTTTCCGGCCTCGCGATGCCCAGATCGCGAAGTAGATTGGCAATGCCCTGCAGCAGCAGCAGGAACCCGGCGATCGGGATGGCGAACTTGACCGGCCAAATGCGCGGATTCCACGGCGTGCCGGTGCCTTCGCCCTCCAGGAACGATCCCCAGGCGAGGGTGCTGCCGGCCCAGATCAGCGCGCCGACGTAGATGAAGAAGAACACGAAGGTGAACAGGTCGAGCTTTGCGCGCGCCCGCGGCGACAGGCGCTCGAAAATGACGTCGATGCGCACGTGGCGCCGGTGCGCCAGCGCGTAGCCGCCGCCGATGACGTAGGCGACCGCGGAGAGGTAGATGGTGGTCTCGTTCGACCAGATCGTCGCCTGGCCGAACACGCTGCGCGCGAACACCTCGTACAGCACGGCAAGCACGACGGCGAAGATGGAGAAGGCGAAGAACCGACCGATCCAGCTGTTGGCGCGGTCGACGGCGTCGCAATAGCGGTCGGCCAGCGAAACCCGCGCCGGGGACGGACCGCTGTCGCCCCCGGCGACGCCCTGCTGCTGCATCAAGCCACGACCTTCAGGTCCCTCAGCCAGGCCATCTGCGAGTCATACGCCGCCTTGGCCAGAGGCGTCTTCTTCGACCATTCCTCCCAAGTGCGCTGGGCGAGCGGGAGGATCCGCGCCAGCTCGGCATCCGCCCACGTGGCGGCATTCACGCCCTTGCCGGCAAGCTCCTTTGCCACACGCGCATCGTCCACCGCGACGCGCTGAACCTGGTCCCAGGTCCATTCGCGCACCGCGGAGGATAGCAGCGCCTTCAGGTCGTCGGGCAGTTTCTTCCAGGCGTCCATGTTGACCGCGAATTCCTGCATCGGCATGGAATGGAAGAGCTTGGTCGGGTTCTTGGCGATGGCATGGAAGCCCATGCGCTCGTTCATCGACACCGTCCCCCAGTCGGCTGCGTCCACCACGCCCTTGTCGAGCGCGGAGTACACCTCGCCGCCGGGAAGCACGACGATGGATGCGCCCAGCTTGATGAGGATCTCGGCGGTCATGCCCTGCGGCGAGCGGAACTTGACGCCCTTGAAGTCTTCCATCTTGTTGATCGCCTTCCTGGAGACGATGGATTCAACGCCCCACCAGGTCGCGCCCACCACGTGGATGTTGTACCTGGCATAGGCGCCCTGGAGTATCTGCAGGCCACCGCGATGGTAGAACCAGGCTTCTGCCTGCCAGGGATGCTGGTAGCCGAACACGAAATCACCGAGCACGGCGAGGCCGGCGTCCTTGCCGGTCCAGTAGCCGGGAAAGGATGCCTGCGCCTGCAGCACGCCCGCGGTAACCGCATCCAGCGTCTCGAACGCACCGGTGACCGCACCAGCGGCGAAGGGCTGGATCACCAGCCTGCCGTTGGACGCCGCCTTGACGCGGTCGCAGAAATCCACGAAGCACTTGTGCGTCAGCTCCGCGGCGCTCCACAACGTCTGGGCGCGCCAGGTGGTGACCGCCTGCGCGCGCACGATCGCCGGTGCGCCGGCGATCACCGCGCCGGTTCCCGCGACTGCGGCTGTCTTGAGGAATTTCCTCCTGGATGTCGACATGGTCACCTCTCCCCTCACGCTGCAACGGCGTTGAATTTGAACGGGTGCCGCGGGCGGCCGGACGCCGGGTGCCGGCCGCGCTTGATATACCGGCAATATATTACGCAGCGGCTTTTTGCACTGTCAACGTATTTGCGCGCTCCGGTAGCGCTGCAACGCAGCACGTGCCGCTCAGAGCTTCTGCGATACCGTGGCGCGGGTGAGTTCCTCGACATAGTCCATCAGGCGGTCCGACGCGGCCCCGGCCTTGGCTTCATTGCCGGCGACGATAGCGCGGATCACCTTGGCGTGGTGCGTGGCCGCCACCGGCAGGTCGTGGGCCTTGCGGTAATGCAGGTAGTAGAAGCGCCGCGACATGGCATGCGTCGGCGCGATGGCGCTCTCGGCGTAGGGGTTGCGCGCGCAGGCGGAGATGAACTTCTTGATTTCATAGTGGTAACGCAGGTACGGCAGCACGTCGGCGTCAACCATGGCTTCCAGGGTGGCGGCCATCTTCAGCAACTGCCCGCGCTCCTCCGGCGTCGCGCGCCTGGCCGCGCTCTCGGTGATCAACCGCTCCAGCGCCCGCCGCACCTCGAGC
>JANNXB010000560.1:0-4674 GCA_031409355.1 Betaproteobacteria bacterium
TACACGCTGATGTTCGCCTCCAACAGCGGCATGACGGCGGCGGTGGCGCTGCGCAAGCAGCCGATGTACGACCCGCTCACGGATTTCACGCCGATCTCGATGGTCGGCCGGGCGACCGTGTTCCTCTACGTGCATCCCTCGGTGCCGGCGAAGACGCTGAAGGAGTTCGTCGAGTACGCGCGCGCGAATCCGGGCAAGCTCAACTACGGCACCGGCAACCCGCTGTCGATCCTCTACACGCAGCAGCTGCTGAGCGCCAAGGGCCTGAGCATGCTGCACGTGCCTTACAAGGGCGAGGGCCCGCTGAACCCCGACATCCTCACGGGGCGGGTCCATTCCTCCTTCCTAAGCACCGGCACCGCGGTTTCCTACGGCAAGGATGGCAAGCTGCGGCCGCTCGCCGTGCTGCTTAACAGGCGCAGCCCGCTGCTGCCGGAGGTGCCGACCATCGACGAGGCGGGCGCGCCCGAAGTCACGGTGCGCCAGTGGGCCGGCATCTTCGGGCCGCCTAAGCTGCCGCGCGAGATCGTCGAGCGCCTCAACAAGGAGATCAACGCCGCGTTAAAGCGTCCCGAGGTGTACGAGAAGCTGCAGAGCTACGGCTACGCGGCGGAGGGCTCGACGCCCGAGCGCCTGCTGGAAATCAACCGCGAGGACCTCGCGCTCTGGCGCCGGCTGGTGAAAGAGGCCGGCATCCCGCTCGAATAGCCCGCGGCCGGAAAGCCGCTCCCACCTACTTCGCCAGCGCCTTCATGGCCTTTTCCAGGCCGCCGATGGTGGTCGGGTACATGCGGTTGTTCATGAGTTCCTTCACGATCTGGATTGACTGCCGGTAGGGCCAGACTTCCTCCGGCTCGGGGTTTAGCCAGATGCATTTCGAGTAAACGTCGGTGAAGCGCTTGATCCACACCGCGCCGGCTTCCTCGTTGAAGTACTCGACCGAGCCGCCCGTCTGCAGGATTTCGTAGGGGCTCATGGTGGCGTCGCCGACGAAGATCACCTTGTAGTCGTGGCCGTACTTGTGCAGCAGCTCCCAGGTGCGGGTGCGCTCGGAGTGGCGGCGCCGGTTGTCCTTCCAGACGAAGTCGTACATGCAGTTGTGGAAGTAGTAGAACTTGAGGTGCTTGAACTCGGTCTTCGAGGCGGAGAACAGTTCCTCGGCGAGCTTGATGTGGTCGTCCATCGTGCCGCCGATGTCCATCAGCATCAGCACCTTGATGGCGTTGCGGCGCTCCGGCCGCATCTGGATGTCGAGGTAGGCCTTCTTCGCGGTGCTGTCGATGGTATTCGCCAGGTCGAATTCGTCCGGCGCGCCTTCGCGAGCGAACTTGCGCAGCCGCCGCAGCGCGATTTTGATGTTGCGCGTGCCCAGCTCCACCGAATCATCCAGGTTCCGGTACTCGCGCTGGTCCCAGACCTTCACCGCGCTGCGGTTGCGGCTCTTGTCCTGGCCGATGCGGATGCCCTCGGGGTTGTAGCCGTAGGCGCCGAAGGGCGAGGTGCCGCCGGTGCCGATCCATTTCGAGCCGCCCTGGTGCCGGCCCTTCTGTTCCTCGAGCCGTGCTTTCAGCGTCTCCATGAGCTTTTCCCAGCCGCCCATTGCCGCGATCTGCTTCTTCTCCTCCTCGGTGAGCGTCAGCTCGACCTGCTTCAGCAGCCATTCGAGCGGAATCTGCGCCTCGATGCCGGGAATGGCGTCCACGCCGTCCCAGAATTCGGCGAAGGCGCGGTCGAACTTGTCGAAATTGGCCTCGTCCTTCACCAGCGCGATGCGCGACAGGTAGTAGAAGTCGTTGATGTTCGGGCCGATGACGTTCTGCCCCATGGCTTCGAGCAGCGTCAGGTACTCCTTGATGGAGACCGGGAGCTTATGGCTCTTAAGCTTGAGGAAAAAATCAATCAACATAGGGACTACTTCGGCGGCGTCCTGCCCGAAGTGGTGTAGAGGTCCGCCAGCGTCACCACGCGCCCGTGCAGCGGCAGGATCTTGTCCACCGCGAGCCGATGTCCCTCGATGTTGACGACCAGGTTCACGTTGTTCGCGTTCGGCGTCGCCGGCGGATTCGCGCCCGGCGGGATCGGCGTATACGCGTCGGCCTCGATGAGCAGCCGCTCCTTGGGCAGGTACACCATCATGAAGCCCGCGACGTGGTTGCTTTCCACGATTTCCATGACCTGGACCGTGCGCGCGCCGTCGCTCATGGTCATCCTGTTGTTCACCGCCTGCACTTTCGCCTTCTTCTTCGATTGGGTGAGCAGGTCGGGAGCGACCTTGCTGTGCGTGGCGAACGCGCGCTCGAAGTACGCCTTGCTCACCGCGTGCACGACGACGGTGGCACCGGCGGCCGCCGCGGCGCGCAAGCCGCCGGAATGATCGAAGTGGCTGTGCGAGTTGATCACATAGCGGATCGGCTTGCCGGGCGCGAGCAGCTTCACCGCTTCGATCACGGGCGCCGTGCGATAGTCGCCCAGCGGGGCTTCGACGAGCACGAGGTGGTCCTTCATCTCGATCGCGACGCTGTTGTGCGAGCCGCCGGCCACGTGCCAGACGCCGTCGGCGACCTTCTCCGTGGTGACGCGTTCCACGGCGCCGCGCACATTCTCGGGCACCGGGAACTCGGCCGGCGCGTTGGGCTGGACCTCCTTGACCGCGAGATCGAGCACCGGGTGACCGCCCATCGATTGCTGAATGCGGCCGGGGAACTTCACGCCGCCGTGGTCGCGATAGTTGGAATAGACGGTCACGGCGCTGACTTCACCCAGCACGGCGTCCGGGGCGCGCGACTCGACGCGCTCGACGAGGAAGTCGTCGTTGATGTACGCGACGGCGGCAAACCTGCCGGGGTCGGTGAACGAGACGGCGGCGAGGGATTTTCCGCCCTTGGCCGGCCAGGTGACGGTGGCGTTGTTGCGCGCCGCCGCCGCGAGCACGCCGTGGGGCGTGATCCACAGCTGGTGCGTTCGGTCGGGCACGAAGCGCGCTCCCGGGGCGGCGCCGCCCACGATCGCGTTCCACGCGTAGGGCCCGCTCACGAACTGGGTGTTGCGTTGCTGGCCGGAAAGCGGGTAACCGCCGCCGCCCTGCGGCTCGCCGCGGCTGAATGCGATTTCCTCGCGCATCGAACCGCTGGCGTAATTGATGGTCCGGGCCTGGCTCTGGATGTCGATCTTCGGCCACGCGCTGCCGGGCTTCCAGGCCTGGCCGAACGTCCAGCCGGTGCCTGTGCCGGTGTAGTGGATCGACCTGGGCTCGCCCATCGCGGCGGACGCGCGCTTTAGCACGGCCGCGGCCGAATCCGCGGCGAAGGCTGGGAACGCAATGGTCGCAAGCGACATGGAAATGGCGGCGGCGACGGTTTTGCTGAACATGGACGGGCTCCGGTGATGGACGAACCCGCCTAGGGTATCAGGACTCATGCGATAGTCGCACTTGTGACGATTTACCTCGACGATGCGGCCGTGCGCCGCCTGCTGCGCATGGAGGACCTGCTCGCCGGGATGCCAAAGGTCCTCATGGATCTGTCGGCGGGCAGGGTGGTGCAGCCGCTGCGCACCGTGATGGACGTCCCGGGCGCCCAGGGCATGCTGTTCATCAAGCCTTCGGTGATCGAGGGCGCGCTCGCCACCAAGCTCATCACGCTCATGCCGGGCAATGCGGCGCGCGGACTGCCGACGCTGCTCGCCACCATCGTGCTGATGGATCCGGCGACCGGACAATCACTGGCCGTCATGGACGGCACCTGGATCACGGCGCTGCGCACCGCGGCGGCCTCCGCGGTCGCCGCCGACGCACTGACGCCGGCCGGACCGAAAGTGGTCGCCATGCTGGGCAGCGGCGCGCTTGCGCGCAGCCATGCGACGGCCCTGCGCGCGGTGCGGCCGGTGAACGAGATCCGGATCTGGAGCCGCGACCCGACGAACGTCGCGCGCTGCGTTGCTGACGTGGGCGGCGTCGCCTGCGCGAGCGCCGAAGAGGCAGTCCGCGGCGCCGACATCATCTGCACGGTGACCAACGCCTCCGAACCGGTGCTGCGCGGCGCGTGGCTGAAACCCGGCGCATTCGTCGCCGCGGTCGGCGCGCCGCGGCCGAACTGGCGCGAACTCGACGACGCGGCGATGCGCAACGTCCTCGTCGTCGACAGCCGCGAGTCGGCCGAGCACGAATCCGGCGACGTGATCCTTTCCGGTGCGAAATTGGACGCGGAGATCGGCGAGATCCTGGCGGGAACCCGTCCCCGTCCCGCCGCCGGCGAGACCGTGGTGTTCAAGTCGCTGGGGCAGGCCGTGGAGGACGCGTTCGCGGCGCGCCTTGTGTATGACGCCGCACTTGCAGAACGGCGCTGACCGCGCTGGCGGCGCTGACGTTGTCATCGTCGGCGCCGGGATTGTCGGCGCCTCGGCCGCCTACTGGCTGAAGCGGTTCGATCCTGCCGCGTCGGTGACACTTATCGAGCGTGACAGGACGTTTGCGCGTGCCTCCTCGTCGCTGTCGGCGAGTTCGATCCGCCAGCAGTTCTCGCACCCTCTCAACATCCGCATGTCCCAGTTCGGCCTCGCCTTCCTGCGCGAGATGGGCATCGCGGTGGAGGAGAAGGGCTACCTGTACCTGGGCGCCGCCGCGCCGTTGCGCGCTCTGAACGAGACGCAGCGCGCGCAAGGAGCGGATGTCGCCCT
>JANNXB010000561.1:0-14269 GCA_031409355.1 Betaproteobacteria bacterium
TGGCCGCTCTCGCCCTTGTACAGGACGACGGGCTTGTCGAGGATGGTGCGCGCGAGCAGTTTGCCGTCGATCAACTCGTGATCCCAGGCCGCGACGTACCAGCAGTTCATGAGAAAGGCTTCGGTGGGCGAAGCCTGGTGAAACGCTTCCTTCTGCATAACCATGTCGGTCTCCTGCCTGTCACGCGATTGTCACCATTGTGCGCCACGATTTGAGCCCCCACGTTCCGGCATTCAAACCATGAAAAAGAAACCTGACCTTGGCACCCTGCTTTCTCTGCACACCGGCCGACGCCGCTTCCTGAAGGCGGGCCTGGCCGGCACGCTTGCAGCGCTACCGGGCTGCGCCACGCGCGGCGGCAGCGCCGAGCCGCTGCTCGGCTTCGCCTCGGTGCCGATCTCGACCGCCGACGAAATTCGCGTGCCCGCGGGATACCGCGCGCGGGTGCTGTACGCCTGGGGCGACGAAGTGGGCGCCGGAGCCGCGCCCTTCCGCTGGGACGCCGGCAACAGCGCGGCAGAGCAAGCCCTGCAGTCAGGGATGCACCATGACGCCATCGAGTACTTTCCGCTGCCGATGGGGTCGTCGAGTTCGACGCGCGCGCTGCTCGCGATCAACCATGAGTACACGGACGACGGGCTTTTGCACCCGGACGGCATGCGGACCTGGACAGCCGAGAAGGTACGCAAGTCCCAGGCGGCGCACGGCGTCGCGATCATCGAGGCCGAACTGGCCGGCTCCCAGTGGCGCGTTGTTCGGCCCTCGACGTTCGCAAGAAGGATAACGGCGTACACCCCGATGCGCTTCTCGGGCCCCGCCGCCGGGCATCCGCTTCTCGGCAGCGGCGATCCACTCGGCACGCTGAACAATTGCGCGGGCGGCATCACTCCCTGGGGCACGTACCTGACCTGCGAAGAGAACTTCAACGGCTACTTCGTCAACGCCGGCACGATTCCGCCGGAGCAGCGGCGCTATGGCATCAACGCGCGCGGGTTCGGCTACCGTTGGCACGAATTCGATTCGCGCTTCGACGCCGGCGCCAACCCCCTGGAGCCCAACCGCTTCGGCTGGGTGGTGGAGATTGATCCCTACGATCCGCGCTCCACCCCCATCAAACGCACCGCGCTCGGACGCTTCAAGCATGAGGGCGCAATGGTTACGCTGGCCACTGACGGGCGCGTGGTCGTCTACATGGGCGACGACGAGCGCTTCGAGTACATCTACAAGTTCGTGTCGCGCGACCGGTATCAGCCCAACGACCGCGCCGCCAACCGCGACCTGCTCGATTCCGGCACGCTCTACGCCGCGCGGTTCGAGGACAACGGCACGGGACGCTGGCTTGCCCTTGAGGGCGCCGATGCGCTGATCCAGACGCGCCAGGCGGCAGATCGTGCGGGCGCCACGAAGATGGACCGCCCCGAATGGGTTGCGGTGCACCCGGCGACCAAGGACGTGTACGTCACGCTCACCAACAACAGCAACCGCGGCGCCAAGGACCAACCCGGCATCGACCTCGCCAACCCGCGCCCGAACAACGTCTTCGGCCACATCGTGAAGTGGCGCGAGGCCGGAGGAGACCCGGCGGCGGCTGCGTTCCGCTGGGACCACTTCGTGCTGGCGGGCGATTCCTCGAGCGCCGAAGGCAGCAAGCGCGGCAACATCAAGGGGGACGCCTTCGGCAGCCCGGACGGCCTCTGGTTCGACCGGCGCGGCGTGCTGTGGATCCAGACGGACGTGTCCACCAGCGTGTTGAACAGGGGCGACTACGCCAAGCTCGGCAACAACCAGATGCTCGCTGCCGACGTGGAAACGGGCGAGATCCGGCGATTCCTGACCGGGCCCGCGGGCAGCGAGATTACCGGCTGCACCATGTCGCCAGACGGGCGAAGCCTGTTCGTGGACATCCAGCACCCGGGCGAGCCCGCCAGCGAGCGCAGCGACCCGTCGAATCCGCGCGCGGTATCGAACTGGCCGGACTTCCGCGCCGACGGACGCCCGCGCTCAGCGACAGTCGTTGTCCGCCGGGAGGATGGCGGAATCGTGGGGACCTGACTTACTTCACGCAGGAAGAAGCGAGCTTTCGGATTTCCTGCGCTCCACGCTACGCAGCAAGGGCTCGAAGTTCCGCAGGCCGGGTACCGCCTGTTCGGCGTTCTTCGCACCGTCGTCCCAGCGCCGCAGGCGGATCGCGTCCCAGGCGAAAGGGCGGGACAGGAACCGGTCGGCGGCGAGCGCATCGAAAATGCCGCCCTGCAGTTCAAGGCTGTGCTTCGACGCCGGAGAGAGCGAATCCCAATAAGAAGCGTCGACCCTGCACAGGTAGCGCTTGGCATCCACATGCAGGCGGATCGGCTCGAGCACCGCGTCAGAGAAGGTGCCTCGCAGGAACGGGATCGGCAGGTACTGGTGGACGTCGTCGGACTCGCGCTCGAGCGTGTGCGGCAGATCGGCGATCAGGTGCCCCAGGTCGTGCAGGAATGCCGCCGCGATCAGTTCCGCCGACGCACCGCCCTGGGCCGCCAGCATTGCACACTGCAACGCGTGTTCGGCCTGGCTGACCGGCTCGGAGCCGTACATGCGGGCGCCGCGGGTTTCGTATAGACCGAGAATCTCGTCCACGCTCAGGGCCATGGCGCCTCCTAGATGAACTGCTTCCGGATACGCGCGGAGAGCAGGTCCACCGCGCTGACGGTGACGATGATGAGCAGCAGCACCGCGCAGGTCTGCGCGTAGTAGAAGCCGCGGATGATCTCCCAGAGGATCACCCCGATGCCGCCTGCACCAACCATGCCGACCACGGCGGCGGCGCGCACGTTCGACTCGAAACGGTATAGCGAGTAGGAGATCCACAGCGGCATCACCTGCGGGATCACGCCGAACACGATCTCCTCGAGCTTGTACGCACCCGTGGCGCGGATGCCCTCGACCGGCTGCGGGTCGATGGCCTCGACAGCCTCCGAGAACAGCTTGGCGAGGATTCCCGTGGTGTGAATCCAGAGCGCGAGCACGCCCGCGAATGGGCCCAGGCCAACCGCCACCACGAACAGCATCGCGAATACCATCTCATTGATCGCGCGCGCCGCATCCATCAGGCGGCGCACCGGCTGGTGGATCCACCACGGCGCGATGTTGGCGGCCGACAGCAGGCCGAATGGGACCGCGCACACCACCGCCAGCGCCGTCCCCCACAACGCGATCTCGAGCGTGACCAGCATCTCCTTCAGGTAAAGCCGCCACTCGCTGAAATCCGGCGGGAAGAAGTCCGAGGCGTACTGCGCCATGTTGCCGGCGTCGCGCACAAGGTCCCCGGGGCGCATGTCCGCGCCCTTCCACGATGCCGCGAGCAGGGCGAGCACCGCCCCCCAGGCTACCAGCGACGCGATCGAGCGCCGCGGCAGCGCGGCGAGCGGATCGCTCGCCGGCCGCGAAGTAGCAGTGGCTGCTGCGATGAGCGACACGAAGCTACTTCTTCAGTGCCGCGAGCTGCGTGTTCAGTTCAGCGAGCTTGCGGTTGATCTCGTCGAGCTTGGCCTGCTTCTCGGGCGCGGCCATCCTGTCATCGTTCTCCAGCGCGAGCTTGGCGCGGAACATCTCCAGCTGGCGGATCGGCAGCAACTGGTTGTTATCCGAGAGCTGGAAGCCGCCGATGCCGATCTTGTGCAGCGCCTGCTTCTCGCGCGGGTCCCTGCCGTAGCTGACGAAGAACTGGCGGATCGCGTCCTTGAACTGCGGATCGAGGTCCTTGCGCACCAGCATCGGGTCGGAGGGGATCAGCGGCGACTTCCAGATCACCTTGATCTCCTTCGCCTTGTCCGGGTTGCGGCGCGCGAACTTCTCGAAGTTCTCGTTGTTGTTGGTGGCCACGTCCACCTGCTTGTTGGCCACCGCCATCAGGTTCGCTTCGTGGTTGGCCTGGCGCATCACCCTGAACGAGCTCTTCGGATCAAGGTTGTTTAGCGCCATGGCGTAGTAGCCGGGCACCAGGAAGCCCGAGGTCGAATTGGAATCGCCATAGCCGAGCGCGATGCTCTTGGCGTTCTTCTTCACGTCCTCGATCGAGTTGTAGGGGCTGTCCTTGTGGGCGATCAGGAATGACCAGTAGCCGGCGCTGCCGTCCTCGGCGAGTTGCTGCGCGATGACCTCGCCGCTGGCGCGATCGACCGCCTCCATACCCGACTTGTTGCCGAACCAGGCAACCTGCACCTTGTTGAAGCGCATCGCCTCGATCACGCCGGCGTAGTCGGGGGCGAAGAAGGCGTTCACTTTGACGCCGAGTTTCTTCTCCATATCGGCGAGCAGCACCGCCCAGTCCTGCTTGAGGTTCTGCGACGACTCCGTCGAAATGATGCCGAAATTGAGTTCGGCCGGCTTTTGCGCCGCTGCGGGCGCGGCGAACGCAGCCGACGCCGCCAGTACTGCGATGATTCTTTTGAACATGAGGATGCTCCTTGAAAGTCGAAAATCAGGCGGCCCGTGCCGCCTGCAGTGATTCCTTGCCCGATTCGAGACGGCGCGGGCCGAGCGCGGATATGTGGTCCGAGGTGGCGAGGATTTCGTCGGCCTCGGCGCCGTAGAGATCGCGCAGCAGGGCGGGGCTCAGGTCGGCTGAGGGGCCGTCGTAGACCACCCGCCCCTGGCGCAACGCCACGGTGCGCGGGCAGTACCTGAGCGCGACGTTCACCTGGTGCAGCGAGACCACCACCGTGCAACGGTCTTCGCGGTTGATCGTTGCGAGTATTTCCATCACGCGGCGCGAGGATTCCGGATCGAGGGAAGCTATCGGCTCGTCCGCCAGTACGACGTTTGCGCCCTGCACGAGCGTGCGTGCGATCGCGCCGCGCTGCTGCTGTCCGCCCGAAAGCGTCGAGGCGCGCTGCGCCGCCTGTTCGGCGATGCCAACACGCGCAAGCGCGGCCATGCCTTGGGTGAGCTCGGCTCGCAAGAAGAGGCGCGGCAGGCTGCGCCACAGCGGCAGCCGGTGCAGCATCCCGGTCATGACATTGATGATCAGGGGCAGCCGGCCGACCAGATTGAACTGCTGAAACACGAAACCGATGCCGGCGCGTACCCGGCGGATCTCAGGGGACAGGCGGCCGCCTGATTGCACTTCGCGGCCATGCACCAGAACCTCGCTCTTGCCCGGATCGCTGCAGACGAGCCCGGCGATATGGCGCAGAAGCGTGGACTTGCCCGAGCCCGAGGCACCGATCAGCGCCACCATCTCGCCCGGCACAACCTCCAGGTTGACCGCATCGAGAGCGCGGCGCTCGCCGAAGGACTTGCTCAAGGAGGTTACGCGGATGGCTGGTTGCATGGAGTTTTCTCGAAAGCGCCCGCGCAGTCTAGGCAGCGAAGGTGACAGTCTGTTGACACCTTTGTGACAACTCAGGCGGGCGCGCGTCCATGGACCCGCTATCGCGCCTGCAGGAGTTCCGGGACACGCAGCAGGATGAACTCGTTGTCGTCCTGCACCCCGACCTTGCGGCCCGAGGAGTAAGGCAGGTTGTTGTCGTTGGCGACCACGATGTGCTCGGCGTCCACCACATCCACGTCTTCGATCGTCACGAAGGGAAAGGTGAAGCGGCCGCCGCTCGAACCGCGCTTGGCGACGCCGTTGGGGTCGCCGATGTCCAGCAGGTCGACGTAGCCGATCTTCTTCGCGAAGCCTTCCGTGTCGGCCTCCTTCAGGCTCACCTTGTAGACCCGCTTCATTTTCGCGGGCACGTTCTGACAATCGGGGCGCGCCGGGCCGTTGCAGGCATCCGCGACCAGGCCCTCGCCGTTGTCGCGCTCGATGATCAGGCCGGTGTCGGCGTCGATCATGTTGAAGTCGCCGATGTTGTTGCCGTTCAGCTCAAGGAGGTACTTCCAGCTGCGCCCGGTCCATGACGCATTCGCGACATCGAATTCGAGGATGCGGAGGTATTCGCGCCCGTCCTTGCTCTCCCACTTCTTCTCTGCCTCGATCCACAGCGGCCCTTCCAGCAGTGGATAGAGATACCTGCCGTCCTTCGAAGCGGCCATGCCCTCGTAACCGCGCGAACGGCGCACCGGCGTGGTGAAGTTGCCGGCCACTGCGGGCGTCGTCACCGCGAAATGGTCCGGCGAGCGCAGCACCTTGCCCTCGAGCTGGGTCTCGTGCACCGAGATCACCTTGCCCTTGCGGTCGGTCCGGATCAGGTAGGGCCCGAGCTCGTCGCCGAACCAGAAGGAATCGCCGATCATCTGCATGGATTCGATGTCGAAGTCCGCCCCGGTGAGGTAGCGCTTCTTGGTGCCCTCGTTGACGATGAGGAAAGGCACCTTGCGATCCGGGTCATGCAGGAACGAGGTGTGCAGGAGCTTGACCGCACCGCTCTTCCAGTCCGGCCGCAGGTGGTGGAACATCAGCATCGCGTCGGCGCTATTCGCCTTGGAGCCGAAGCCGTTGTCGGTGAGAACCCAGTAGCTGCCGTCTTTCATCGCCTTGATGCCTGAGAACCCTTGCACCGGCTGGCCCTTGAATGGCAGCGAAACACCGGTCGGCCGGGGTGCGGTCCGGTCCGAGAGATACGACGTCCCCATGATTGACTCAAGGTTGTCCTGCCGCACGCCGCCGGGCGCGGTGTACTTGCCCGAGGTGCGCAGGCTATCGGGCGCATCCTTGGGCGGCGCGACGAAGGTCTTCGCCGGAAGGAACGCGTGGCCCGCCAGCGTGGCGGGAAACTGCTGCTGCGCGTGGAGCGCGCAGGGCAGCGCCATCAGTACTGCAACCAATGCTTTTTTCATTGCTTCTCCGGGGTGGCAATTCAAGAATCAGACGACGCGACGTCCCTCGCGCCAGACCGCGCGCACGACCGGCTGGTCCCCGACCAGGCGCACCTGGACCAGATCAGCGCGCAGTCCCGGCGCGATTTCGCCGCGGTCCTGCAGTCCCGCCGCGTGCGCGGGGTTGAGGCTGACGGTGGCCATTGCCTGCGGAATACTGAAGCCGGCGTCTGACACCAGCCGGAACGCGGCCATCAGCAGGCTCGCCGGAACGTAGTCAGAAGACAAGGCGTCGAGCAGTCCACGGCGTGCCAGATCGACGGCCGCCACATTGCCGGAATGCGAGCCTCCGCGAACCACGTTGGGCGCGCCCATCACGACCGTCATCCCCCTGGCCCTCGCCGCCTGCGCGGCCTCGACCTGGGTCGGGAACTCGGAAATCGCGATGCCTTCGCCGTGCGCCTGTTCGACGTGCTCGGGCTTGGTGTCATCGTGGCTGGCGAGCGGAATGCGCCTCTGCCGCGAGTAATCGACAAAGTAGCGCCGGTTGGGCGCCGCGTTGCGCTCCTGCAGTTCCTTCGACTCGGAAACGGACCGGTCGAACTTCGCGTCGGACCAGCCCTTCTTGCCGCAATAGTAGATACGCGCCTGCTCGATGTCCTCCCACTGCCGCTGGCCGGGCGTATGGTCCATCAGCGAGATCAGCCCCACCAGCGGATGGTCCGTGAACGGCCCGAACAGTTCGCGCGTGTTCGGCGCGGGCAATTCCAGGCGGATATGCAGGCGGTGCTCGGCGCGCAGCAGTTCCTGCGACGCGGCGTGGTCGATGGCGGCAAGCACCGGGGCCATGTCCTGGCTGCGCATTGCGTCGGAATCGGAGTCGCCGACGCCAAGCGCGTCGAAAACCGTGGTGATACCCGCCGCCGCGATCTCGGCGTCGTGGCCGTAGAGCGCCGGCAGCTCCGGCCAGCGCACCTTCGGCCGCGGCATCATGTGCCGCTCGAAATTGTCGGTATGCAGCTCGACCAGGCCGGGGATCAGGTAGTCGCCTTCCAGGTCAACCCCCGCGCTGCCCGAGCCGTGGTACCCGTCCACGGATGCGATGCATCCTTCGCGTACGCAGACTTCGCCGCGCAGCACTTCGCCGCCCGTCACGACCCGGGCGTTGGTCAGTACGAGTTCCGCGCTCACGAGCCCGCCTCCATGTCGAGCACGCGAGTCGCCACCGCGTCGCGCACCTCCCGATCGTGGAAGATGCCGACGATCGCGGCGCCCTGCGCACGCGCCTCGTTGATCATGGCGACCACCGTGGAGCGGTTCTCCGTGTCCAGCGAGGCGGTCGGCTCATCCAGCAGCAGCACCGGCCGCTTGCGGATCAGGCCGCGCGCGATGTTGATGCGCTGCTGTTCGCCGCCGGAGAAGGTCGCCGGCGCGACGCTCCACAGCCGCAGCGGTATGCGCAGGCGCAACAGCAATTGCTCGGCCTCCTGGCGCGCCCGCTCCGCGGCGGTTTCATCGTACGGTCCATCATCCAGCAGCGGCTCGGCGACCACCGCCAGCGCCGGCACGCGCGGGATGACGCGCAGGAACTGGCTCACATAGCCCACCGCTTCGCGCCTCAGGCGCAGCAGTTCGCGCGGCGACGCGCTGGTCACCTCAGTGCCGCCGATGCGAATCGAGCCCGCGCTGGCGCGATAGTTGGCGTACAGGCACTTGAGCAGCGTGCTCTTGCCGCTGCCCGAGCGGCCCTGCAGCGCGACGCATTCCCCGGGTTGCACATCGAAGGTGCGGCTGCGCAGCACGCGCAGCTCGGCGCCGCCCTGGTTGTGCAGCAGGAACGACTTGGCCAGGCCGCGGACTTCGATCATGGGTGCAGCACCGAAGAAACGAGCAATTGCGTGTACGGATGCTGCGGATCGTCCAGCACCTGGTCGGTCAGCCCTGACTCGACGGCACGCCCGTCCTTCATTACCATCAGCCGGTGCGCGAGCAGGCGGGCCACGGCCAGGTCGTGCGTCACCACGATCGCCGCCAGCGGCAGGCTGCGCGTGAGCGAGCGCAAGAGGTCGAGCAATCTGGCCTGGACCGAAACGTCCAGCCCGGAGGTCGGCTCGTCCATGAAGACGAGTCGCGGCCGCGTCACGAGGTTCCTTGCGATCTGCAGCCGTTGCCGCATGCCGCCCGAGAAACTGCGCGGCGATTCGTCGATCCGCGCCGGATCCATCTCGACGCGCGTCAGCCAATCGGTCGCCTCGTCGCGGATGTTGCCGTAGTGCCGGGCGCCCAGCGCCATGAGCCGTTCGCCGACATTCGCTCCCGCCGATACGCCCATGCGCAGGCCCTGGTCGGGACTCTGGTGCACGTAGCCCCAGTCGGTGCGCGCGAGCAACCGGCGCTCGGCTTCCGCCAGCGCATGGATGTCCTTTACGCCTTCGTGCCGCGTCTGGTACTCGACCCTGCCGACATCCGGCCGGGCGCGCCCGGCAAGGCAATCCAGCAGCGTCGTCTTGCCCGAGCCCGACTCGCCGACCACCGCGAGCACCTCGCCGGGCCAGAGTTCGAGCGACACTTCATCCACGGCAGTGCGCTTGCCGAAGTATTTGCTCACGTTGGTCGCCTTGAGCAGGGGTTCGTTCACGCGGTCGCGTCCCGCCGCCGACGGCAGTAGTCCGTGTCGGAGCACAGGAACATGCGTCCTCCGCGATCGTCTGTGATGACTTCGTCGAGGAAGCTCCCGCCCGAACCGCAGAGCGCGCAGGTGCTGGCCCACTTCTGGACCTCGAACGGATGGTCCTCGAAGTCCAGGCTCTCTACGCGCGTCCAGGGCGGCACCGCGTAGATGCGCTTCTCCCGCCCGGCGCCGAACAGCTGCAGCGCGGGGCTCATGTGCAGCTTCGGATTGTCGAACTTCGGAATCGGCGAGGGCGACATCATGTAGCGCCCGTTCACCATCACCGGATAATCGTAGGCCGTGGCAATCCGGCCAAAGCGCGCGATGTCCTCGTAGAGCTTGACGTGCATCAGGCCGTATTCGCCCAGCGCGTGCATGCGGCGGCTCTCGGCTTCGCGCGGCTCGAGCCGCTGCAGCGGCTCGGGCACCGGCACCTGGTAGACCATGATCTGTCCCGCGGCCAGCGGTGTTTCCGGAATGCGGTGGCGCGTCTGGATCAAGGTGGCTTCGGCGGTGCGGTCGGTCACCGCCACGCCCGTGGTGCGCTGGAAGAAGCGGCGGATGTTCACGGCGTTGACCGTGTCGTCCGCACCCTGGTCGATCACCTTGAGCACATCGCGCGGCCCGATGATGGACGCCGTGACCTGGATGCCGCCCGTGCCCCAACCGTAGGGCAGCGGCATTTCGCGCGAGCCGAACGGAACCTGGTAGCCGGGAATGGCGACCGCTTTCAGGATCGCGCGCCGGATCATGCGCTTGGTGCGCTCGTCCAGGTAGGCGAAGTTGTACTGGTTTTCACGGGCTGCCGCCCTTGCTTCGGCGGCAATCGCGACCGGGGCGTTCATGCGGCGCGCTCGTCGCGCATGCGGCGCACCAGCTCCAGCTCGGCCTGGAAATCCACGTAGTGCGGCAGCTTCAGGTGCTGCACGAAGCCGGAGGCCTCCAGGCAGTCCGAATGCGCGAGGACGAACTCCTGCATTTGTGCCGGCGCCGTGACTTCCTCGCCGAGTTCCTCCGCGCGCAGGGCGCGATCCACCAGCGCCATCGCCATTGCCTTGCGCTCGCTGTGGCCGAACGCGAGGCCATAGCCACGCGTGAATTTCGGCGCCTCGGACTTCGAGCCCGCGAACTGGTTGATCATCTGGCATTCGGTGACTTCGATCTCGCCGATGCAAACCGGGAAGCCCAGCTCTTCCGGTACCAGTTCGATCCGCACCGAGCCATAGCGGATCTCGCCCGCGAACGGGTGGCTGTGCGAGTAGCCGCGCTGCGTGGAGTAGCCCATCGCGAGCAGGAACCCCTCGTCGCCGCGCGCCAGGTTCTGCAGCCGCGCGGCGCGCGGCGCCGGAAACGCGAGCGGCACGCGCGTCAGGTCGAGTGGTTCCGGATCACCGGCGGAAAGGTCGTGCGTTTCGATCAGTCCTTCCGCATTCAGGAGATCGACGACGCCGGGCACGTGCTCGGGCTCCGCCGGGGTCTCCGCGGCCTGCTCGGGCACTTCGCCGTTCACGGCAAGCGAGAAATCGAGCAGGCGCTGGGTGTAGTCGAAGGTCGGCCCCAGGACCTGCCCGCCCGGCAGGTCCTTGAAGGTCGCTGAAATGCGCCGCGCGAGCCGCATCCGCGAAGTGTCCAGGGCCTCGGCATAGCCGAAGCGCGGCAATGTGGCGCGGAACGCGCGCAGCAGGAATACCGCTTCCACCGTATCGCCGCGTGCCTGCTTGATCGCGAGCGCCGCAAGTTCCGGGTCGTAGACCGATCCCTCGGTCATCACCCGGTCGACGGCGAGCCCCAGCTGCTGCCGGATCTGCTCGATGCCGAGCTCGGGCACCGCCGGGTCGCCCCTGCGGACCTCTTCCAGCAAACGGCAGGAATTCAGAATTGCGCGTTCGCCGCCTTTCACCGCCACGTACATGGCCGCGCCTCGCTCAGATTTCGATACGGGTAGTGCGAGGCAGTCCGCACAGACGGTCGCCGCTCGACACATAGAGATCGACGCCGCGCGGAAAGCGGGCCCGGTTGCGCTCCCATTGCTGGAGGAACGCTTCCCCGAGGGAGGGAATGGAGAGCCGCGCCTCGCTGCGGATCCCCGGACCGCTAAGGCGCCAGCCCGACTCGAGGATCGCCGGTACCTGCAGCACGACGGTTGCCGAGCGCTCCGGATACTCCTGCGATCCGGCGCTGAATTCTTCGAGCGGCGGGAGTTCATCCGCGCCCGCGACCAATGCGAAATCTGCTTCGCCGGGGGATGCCGCCAACGAGCAGCCGGTGTGAAACTTTAGGCTGCTTGCGATGCGCGAGACCGCCACGCCTGGCGATAACCAGAGGCGGGTGTCCTGGTCCAGCAGCGCCAGGAGCAGTGCGCCCGCGGCAGCGTGCAGCCCGGGCATTTCGTCCAGCCCGGCGCCGAGGCTGACGAGCGTGCCCGGTGTCGCCAGGGCCGAAAGGCAACCCCGGAAAGCCGACTGGCTCTCGAAGACGGGATCGGCGAAACCGGCGCCCACGCCGGCAAGATCTAGCGCGTTCATTCGCTTTCCTTCATTGACCAGCCTCCCTCGCCAGCGTGAGAAATTCGACGCGCGTCGCCTGCGCCTTGTGCCGGGCGCGCGTGGCCTCGGCATCGAGTTGCGCGCGGACCGGCTCAAGCAGGTGGCGCCGCACCGCGTCGCGCCAGGGCGGCGATTGCAGCAGCGCGTCGGCGAGCGCGGCCAGTTCCGCCTTGCGCTGCGAACGCCCGCGGACGTAGGCAACGCCCACCTCTCCGGTCTCGATGCGCAGGGTGCAGCGCGTGACAGTCAGTTCACCCAGGTTGAATCGTTCGCCCGCGCCGCCGGCCCGCCCGCGCAGCATCGCCAGGCCGGCCTCGGGCTTGCGCAACCAGGTCCTTCCCGGCAGCGAACCGCCATCGCCCGCGCTGCGCATCCAGCTCTCCAGCATTGCGAGCGGCGCGCGCGCGAGAAGCTCCATCCATTCGCGTCTTTCCTTGCTGTCGCCGTCACTTGTCTGAAACATATTCCGGCGATCCTAGATGCCCAGCATGAAACTTTTATGACCGCGCGCTACGCGCTCTACTACGCCCCGGACCGCGACAGCCCGTGGGCCGCCTTCGGCTCGCGCTGGCTCGGCCGCGACACGGAATTCGCCGAATACACCGCAGCACCCCGCCGCTACGGGTTCCACGCGACGTTGAAACCGCCTTTCAGGCTCGCGCGCGGTGCGAGCCTGGCGGCGCTCATCACCGCGCTCGAGCGCTTCTGCGCGCGGCAGACGGCGTTTCGCCTCCCACCGCTGGAAGTCGCCGACCTCGACGGATTCCTCGCGCTGGTGCCAGTGGTCAAGGATCCGCGCATCGATGCGCTGGCCGCGGCATGCCTGCGCGGCCTGGATCGCTTTCGCGCGCCGCCGCCGTCCGCCGAACTCGAGCAACGCCGCAAGGCCGGGTTGTCGCCGCGCGAGGAAAGCCTGCTGCGGCGCTGGGGTTATCCCTACGTGATGGACCGGTACCGCTTTCACCTGTCCCTCACCGGCGACCTGCGGGGAACGCCGCCCGATGCGGCGGCCGCGCTGCGCAAGGCCGCCGGCACCGCGGTTGCATCGATCGCCGGCGAGCCGCTCGTCCTGGATTCGATCTGCATATTCGAGGAACCGGTGGCCGGCGCCGATTTCCACACCGTGCATCGGGCGCGAATGGGGTATCAGGGTCGGCTTGTGTACGTCGTGGGCCCTTCCGGCGCGGGCAAGGACAGCCTGCTGGAGTGGGTGGGTGCGCGCCTGCCCGCGGACTCGCCCGTGCGCCTTGCGCGGCGCACCATCACGCGGCCCGCAGGCGCTGGCGGCGAGCAAAATGTCGCCGCGACGGACGCGCAGTTCGACGAGGCGCTGGCCCGGGGCGAATTCGCGCTGCACTGGCAAGCCAACGGCCACCGCTATGGCATCGGGCGTGAGATCGAACAGTGGCTGGCGGCCGGCCAGACGGTAGTGGTGAACGGTTCGCGCGAGTATCTGGGCGCGGCCAAGGCGAGGTTTCCGCAGCTTGAAGCCGTCCACGTCGCGGCCTCGGCGGGCGTGCTGCAGGCGCGCCTGGTACGGCGGGGGCGGGAGCCCGCGCGCGAAACCGCCGGCAGGCTTGAGCGCAACGCCACGCTTGCCGGCGCCGTGCGGTCTGCGGCGCTGGTTCTCGCAAACGACGGACCGATCGAAATCGCCGGTGCGCGGCTGGCCGCTTTCGTCTCCGGCAACGACTTTCGGGCCCTATAACGAGATTGCCGCTTGCGCGTTGCTGCCGCAACGCGAGACACTCGCGGCCATGCACCCCGAATCGCGACACAAATGCAGAAACCTGTGAGAAAGCCCAGGGCGGTCGTAAGCCCGGTGGAATGGACGCCGGCGGAGTCGGCCGAGCTCTACGGCATCCGCAACTGGGGCGCCGGCTACTTCGACATCGACGACCGTGGCAACGTCACCGTGAGCGTGCCGGCCAACGGCGCGCGCGTGGCGGTGAGCATGATGGATCTCATTGCCGGCATGCAGCAGCGGGGCTTGCAGATGCCGGCGCTCCTGAGGCTCAACAACCTCCTCGAGGCGCAGATCGGGCTGCTAAACGATACCTTCAACAAGGCGATTCAGACGCTGGGCTACGAGGCGCAATACCACGGGGTATTCCCGATCAAGGTCAACCAGCAATGCGCCGTAATCGAGGAAATCGCGCGGGTCGGAGCGCGCTACGGCCATGGCCTGGAGTGCGGCAGCAAGGCCGAACTGCTGATCGCGCTCGCCTATCTCGAGCCTGGCAGGGGCTACATCATCTGCAACGGCTACAAGGACGAGGAATTCATCGATCTGGCGCTTCAATCG
>JANNXB010000562.1:0-2483 GCA_031409355.1 Betaproteobacteria bacterium
TGTGCGACGGCATCGCGCTCGAGGGCGTGCGAATTATTGCCCGCGCTTTACCTTTAGTTCATCAAAATGGACAAAATCTTCAAGCGCGCTCCGACATGCTCATGGGGTCGATGATGGGCGCGATCGCCTTCCAGAAAGACCTCGGCGCGGTGCATTCCTGCGCGCACGCGCTCTCCACCGTGGCCGACCTGCACCACGGTCTTGCCAACGCCATGATGATCGAGCACGTCATGCGCTTCAACCGCCCGGCGGCCGAGGCGAAGATGGCCGAACTGGCGCGCGTCGCGGGCGCGCCGGATCTGATTTCGTTTCTGGTGCATTTGAAGAACCAGATCGGCATCCCCGATCGTCTTGGGACTGTTGGAATAAAGGATTTCCAGATCCCGAATCTGGTCGAGATCGCGCTCGCGGACATCTGCCACCAGACCAATCCGCGGCCCTGCACGAAGCAGGATTTCGAGCAGCTGTTCGCCGCGGCGCTATGAGCCGGCGGCTGCGGATCGGCGTTTCGGCGCGCATCCAGTATGGCGATGCGTCCAAGCCTGGGTACCTGAAGAAGAACATCTACTACCTCGAGCAGTCCTTCGCGCGCTGGCTGCAGTCGGCCGGCGTGCTGGTCTACCTCGTCGCCGACGTCGTGGAACGCGGCTCGACTGCGCTCACGCTCGCCGACTACGCCGCGGAACTGGACGGCCTCGTCCTGCAGGGCGGCACCGACATCTCGCCGCAGATGTACGGCGAGGAGCCGCTCAAGCCCGAATGGGCGGGCGACCCCGAGCGCGACCGCTACGAGATCGACCTGCTCAGGCGCTTTCTCGATGCAAAAAAACCGGTGCTGGGCATTTGCCGCGGCCAGCAGTTGATCAACGTCGCCCTGGGCGGCACGCTCTACCAGGACACGGCGACGCAGATGCCCGGCGCGCACGTCCACCAGGACATCGCGGTCTACGACGACAAGTACCACCACGTCGAAATCCTGCCGGGCACGCAGCTTGCCGCGCTCTACCCGGGCGTGCAGAGGGCGAAGGTGAATTCGCTCCACCACCAGGCGGTGAACCGGCTTGGCGATGGTCTCGCGGTCGAGGCGCACTCGGCCGAGGACGGCGTGATCGAAGCGATCCGCCTGAAGGGCCCGCAGTACGTCGCGGGCGTGCAATGGCATCCCGAGTTCCTGCACGGCCGCAATGACGGAGTGCTGGATGCCGGGCCTCTGCTCAAGGAATTCCTCCAGGCCTCCCATGAACATTCTCAATCCCGCTGACGGCTCGCTGATCCGCGAGCTGGCGGAGGACGACGCGCAGGCAGTCGCGGCGAAGTACGCCCGCGCGCGCGCGGCTCAGCCGGGGTGGGCTTGCGTCCCCATGGAAGATCGCCTTGCTGCAATAGATGCATTCAAAAAAATAATCGAACAAAAAAAGAACACCCTTGCCGAAACACTGACCCGCGAGACGGGCAAGCCCATCAGCCAGTCGCGCAACGAGCTGAACGCGCTCGCGGCCCGGATCGATTTCTTTCTTGGCAGCACCAGGCGCGCGCTCGAGCCGCAAACGGTCCTCGCCGATCCGCAGATGCATGAGCGGATCACGCACGAGCCACTGGGCGTCGTCGCCAACATTTCGGCCTGGAACTACCCGTATTTCGTCGGCTCGAACGTGTTCGTGCCCGCGCTCCTCGCGGGCAACGCCGTTCTCTACAAGCCCTCGGAATTCGCCTCGCTCACCGGCCTGGCGATCGGGGAAATGCTGCATTCGGCGGGCATTCCCCGGGACGTCTTTTCGGTCGTCATCGGCGGCGGCGCCACGGGCGGGCTGCTCGTGGAGCAGCCCGTCGACGGCGTGTTCTTCACCGGCTCGTTCGCGACCGGCGCGCGCATCGCCGCGGCCTGCGCGCCGCGCATGCTCAAGCTGCAGCTCGAACTGGGCGGCAAGGACCCGACCTACGTCTGCGAGGACGCGGACGCGAAGAGCGCGGCGGAATCGCTCGCCGACGGCGCGATGTACAACGCGGGCCAGAGCTGCTGCTCGGTGGAACGCATCTACGTGCACGAGAGACTCTACGACCGCTTCGTGGATGCGTTCGCCGCCGCGGTGAAGGGCTTCAAGCGCGGCGATCCGATGGACGAGGCGACCTACCTCGGCCCGCTCGCGCGCGCGCCGCAGCTCGCGGTGCTCGAGCGCCAGGTCGCCGACGCCATTGCCAGAGGCGCGAAGCTGCTCACCGGTGGCAAGCGCATCGCGCAAAAGGGCAACTGGTTCGAGGCGACGGTGCTCTCGAACGTGGACCATTCGATGGAATTGATGCGCGAGGAGAGTTTCGGCCCCGTGATCGGCATCCAGAAGGTGGGCAGCGACGAAGAGGCCCTGCGCCTCATGAACGACACGGCTTACGGCCTGACGGCGGGCGTCTACACGCCGGACGAAGCGCGCGCGCGGCGCATCCTCGCGCAGGTCCGCTCCGGATCGGTCTACTGGAACTGCTGCGAC
>JANNXB010000563.1:0-7847 GCA_031409355.1 Betaproteobacteria bacterium
GCCACCGACGGCAGGCACATCACGAGGCGCGACGAGCTGCCGGACATCTCGGCGCCGCTGGAGATCCTGAGCGACGACCTGCGGCCTCCGGCGCAGCCGAAGCCCGCCGCACCGCTGGAACTCATGGTTGCCCCGGACGAGCCTGTGCCCGAGCGCAACACGGCGCCTCGGCGCGCGGCCGCACGCCCCTCCGCGGGAGCGCCGGCCGACAGTTCAACCAATGAACGGGCCGCCGCGCAGAAAGTGTTCGAGGCGAAATTCCGCGAACCCAACCCGCGCCTGGCGTTCTTCATCACGATGGGCCTGCTGGGCACATTCGCGGTGGGAACCGCGATTTATTTCTACATTGAGCTGCGGCCGCCGCCATCGCTGGTGAACACCAATCCGGCACGGTCCCCGAATGAAAAGCCGGTGGAAGCCGCGGCCGAGAAAGGCTCCGCGCCTGCGGCTACCGCGGCACCTGCAAGCGCAGGGCCGGGCGCCATTCCAGGGCTTCCCGGCGGCTCGACGCCAGCCCCCGCGGCCACCGTCACCGCGGCACCCACAGTTCCTGCGGTGTCGGCGGCCGGTGGCGCCAAACCCGCGCCCGCAGCCCCGGCCGTATCCGCGGCGGCACCAGCAGTTGCATCGCCCGCGCCTTCGGTGAAGCCGGCGGCGAAAAGCGGCGGCGCAGCGCGAAGCCGGCCCGCGGTCGCGGAGGAGGAGCGCCCCGTCAGCGTGACGCGCAGCGGAACGCAGATCCATCCGCAGGTGAGCTCGGGATACGCCGCGTATCAGGCCGGCGATCTTGCGAAAGCGCGCGCCGAATACCAGCAGGTGCTGCGCGAGGAATCCGCCAACCGCGACGCTTTGCTCGGCCTGGCCGCGATCGAGATGCGCGCCCAGCGCTACGACCTGTCGCAGGGCTACTACCAGCGCATCCTGCAGGCAGATCCGCGCGACCCCTACGCGCAGGCGGGATTGCTCGCGCTGCGCAGCGAGCAACTCGATCCGGTGCTCGTCGAGAGCCGCGTCAAATCCCTGCTGGCCGCGGATCGCGAAGCGAATGTGCTGTACTTCACGCTCGGCAACCAGTACGCGCAGCAGGGGCGCTGGGCAGAGGCGCAGCAGGCCTACTTCAAGGCCTTCGCCACCGATCCTGACAACGCGGACTACGCCTTCAACGTAGCCGTCAGCCTCGACCAGCTGCGCCAGCCGAAGCTTGCGCTGGAGTACTACCGGCGGGCGCTGGCGCTGGCCGAGAAGCGCAGCGCCAGTTTCTCCCCGGAAGTCGCGCGCACGCGCGTGCAACAGCTCTCTCGCTGACGTTTTTTTGCAGTGCGGCACCGAGAGTAACGAGCCAGCTCGTTGGCGCGCCGGGTATCATGGAGGCTGGATGAATTCGCCCACGAATCCCCAGGCCAAGCGGCACATCGGCCAGATCCTGATCGACCAGGGGATCCTCACCGAGGACCAGCTGAGGATCGCGCTGCTTGAGCAGATGAAGTCGCACCTGCCGGTCGGCCGGCTGCTGGTGCAGCTGGGCTTCGTCTCGGAAGCGACGCTGCGCGACGCGCTGTCCGAAAAGCTCGGCCTGCAGTCGGTCGATCTGACGCACATCATCGTCGACCCCGCAGCATTGAAGATGCTGCCGCGCGAACTGGCGCGGCGCTACCGCATGTTCCCGGTGGCGCTCGACCGCCAGGGGAAGAAATTCATCGTCGCGCTCGCCGACACCAACAACATCGTCGCGGTCGACCAGCTGCGCGCGCACCTAAAGGGCGACCTGGAGATCGAGCTGCGCCTGGCCGGCGACTCCGAGATCGAGCGCGCGATCGAGCACTACTACGGCCACGAGTTCTCGATCGACGGCATCCTGCGCGAGATCGAGACCGGCGAGATGGACTACACCTCGATCTCGGAGGGCGACGAATACAGCCAGCCGGTGGTGCGCCTCATCTCGGCGCTGCTCGCCGATGCGGTCGAGCGCAGCGCCTCCGACATCCACTTCGAGCCCGAGCAGAACTTCCTGCGCATCCGCTACCGCATCGACGGCGTGCTGCGCCAGATCCGCAGCCTGCACAAGACCTACTGGCCGGCGATGGCGGTGCGCCTCAAGGTCATGGCGAAGATGAACATCGCCGAGACGCGCGCGCCGCAGGACGGCCGCATCTCGGCGACGATGGCCGGCCGGGTCGTCGATTTCCGCGTCGCGAGCCTGCCGACCACGCACGGCGAGAACGTGGTGCTGCGGATTCTCGACCGGCAGAAGGGCATCGTGCCGCTCGACCGCCTAAACATGGAGGAGTCGCAGCTAGAACTGCTAAAGCGCATGATCGCGCGGCCCGAGGGCATCATCATGGTCACCGGCCCGACCGGCAGCGGCAAGACGACGACGCTCTACTCAATCCTGAACCATATCAATTCCGACGGCGTCAACATCATGACGCTGGAGGATCCGGTCGAGTATCCGATGACGCTGATCCGACAGACCTCGGTCGCGGAGTCGGCGAAACTCGATTTCGCGAACGGCATCCGCGCGATGATGCGCCAGGACCCGGACGTGATCCTGGTTGGCGAGGTGCGCGACGAGGAAACCGCCGAGATGGCGTTCCGCGCGGCGATGACCGGCCACCAGGTCTATACGACGCTGCACACCAACTCGGCGGTCGGGGCGATTCCCCGCCTGCTCGACATCGGCATCGTCCCCGACATCATGGCGGGCAACATCATCGGCATCATCGCGCAGCGCCTGGTGCGCAAGCTCTGCCGCACCTGCCGCCAGTCCTACGATCCCGAGGTCAAGGAACGGCGCCTGCTGGGCCTGTCGCCGGCCGAACCGGTCGCGCTGTTCCGCTCGGTCGGCTGCGAGCAGTGCGACTACCAGGGCTATCGTGGGCGCGTCGGCATCATGGAAATCCTGAAAATGGATCCGTCGATCGACGAACTGGTTGCGCGCCGCGCCACCGCGCGGGAGATCCTCACGGCGGCGCGCGCCAAGGGCTTCAAGCCCCTGGCCGAGGACGGCATCCGCCTGGTGCGCAGCGGCGTGACGAGCGTTGACGAACTCATGCGCGTCGCCGACCTGACCGACCGAATGGCATAAGGTACAGGGGGATGCGCCTTGAACCGGGAGACTCGTCTCCCGGACCCTAGGCCCCCCGTACCCCCCGGTGCCTCCGATAACCAGCTAGCGCCATGCCTCTCTATACCTACAAGGCGATCGACGCGGAGGGCAAGGCCGTGATCGGCCGCGCCGACGCGGGCAACGTGTTCGACCTCGAGCAACGGCTGTCGCGGATGGGGCTGGACCTCGTCAGCGGCGCGCCGAGCGCGCAGAAGAGCCGGCTCGTCGGCAGCAGCGGCGTCAAGCGCCAGGACCTGATCAATTTCTGCTTCCACCTGGAGCAGCTCGCCAGCGCCGGCGTGCCGATCGTCGAAGGATTGATCGATCTGCGCGAGAGCGTCGAGAACCTGCGCTTCAGGGAGGTCGTCGGCGGCCTGGTGGAAACCATCGAGGGCGGCAAGAGCCTGTCGCAGGCGCTGGCCGACTACCCGGAAGTGTTCAGCAAGGTGATGGTCAGCCTGGTGCGTTCGGGGGAACAGACCGGCAAGCTCTCGGAAGTGCTGAAGAGCCTCGCCGAGACCCTGAAATGGGAAGATGAACTCGCGGCGCAGACCAAGAAGCTGATGCTGTATCCCCTGTTCGTCGGCGGCACCGTGCTCCTGGTCACGTTTTTCCTGATGATCTACCTGGTGCCGCAGATGGTCGGCTTCATCCGCAACATGGGCCAGGAGATACCGCTGCAGACGCGGATCCTGATCCATGTCTCGAACTTCTTCGTCGGCTACTGGTGGGCGGTCATCATCGCGCCGTTCGCGCTCTGGTTCGGCCTCAAGGCCGCTGCCAGGACCAATCCGGCGGTGGCCTACGCGATCGACGACTGGAAGCTGCGCGTGCCGTTCATCGGCCCGATCCTGCGCAAGATCATCCTGTCGCGCTTCGCCTCGAGCTTCGCCATGATGTACAGCTCGGGCATCACGGTGCTGGACGCGATCCGCTCGTCGGAAGAAATCGTCGGCAACCGCCCGCTCGAGAACGCGCTGCGCACCGCCGGCCAGCAGATTGCCGAAGGCAAGGGCCTGACCATGGCATTTACAGACGTGGGCTTGTTCCCGGCGCTGGTGATCCGGATGCTGAAAATCGGGGAAAATACCGGTGCGCTCGACAGGGCGCTGCTGAACGTGGCCTATTTCTACAATCGCGAAGTAAAGGAAGGCATCGACAAGGTGCAGGCGATGATCGAGCCCGCGATGACCATCGTGCTGGGTGCGATCCTCGGCTGGGTGATGCTCGCGGTACTCGGCCCGGTCTACGACACGATCTCAAAGATGAAGTTCTAGATCGATCAAAACCACGCGATGTCAGCCAAGCTCGTCCTCTACTTCACCGCCACCGGGCACACGCTCTACCGCCATGCGGGCGGAGCGCTCGAGCTGGAAGCGACGTTCGGCGCCGACGCGCAGGGACTGGATGCATTTCGCGCGAGCCTCAAGGGCCGCAAGGGCGCGCTGGTCTACGTCGTCGCGGATCTGGCGGGCGAGGATTTCCACGAAGACCAAATACCCTACCTGAGGGGCAACGACCGCCAATCCGTGGTGCAACGCCGTCTGGCGCAGCGCTACCGCGATACGCGGCTGGCGGCGGCATTGTCGCTCGGCTTCATCACGGGAGAGCGGCGCACCGAACGGCTGCTGCTCGCCTCGTTCACCAACACCGAGCAGTTCACCGCCTGGATCGAAGCGCTGGTGGAGTCGGGCGCCCGTCTCTCGGGCGTCTATTCCGTGCCGTTGCTCGCGCCAGCGCTTGCGGCGCGGCTCGGCGTGCGCAGCGGCCGTTCCCTGATCGTGACGGCAAACAGCGCGGGACTGCGGCAGTGCTTCGTGGAAGACGGCCGGTTGCGCTTCGCGCGGCTGGAACGCATCCCGGAGGTGGAGCCCGAAGCGGTGGCTGCCTTCGTCCGCGCCGAGACGCTGCGCCTGATCCAGTACCTGTCGACGCTGCGGACCGTGCCGCGCGACGGCCCGCCGATCCAGGTGCTGGTGATAGCCCCCGCCGCGCAGCGCGCGGCGCTGGAACAGGTTCTGGTGTCCGATGCGCGCCTTACATTCCAGACCATCGTAGCGGACGAGGCTGCGCGCAAGGTCGGCGTGAAGCGCCCGGCGGCCGGCCTGCCGGGCGAGCAGTTGTTCCTGCATCTCGCGGTCAAGCATCCGCCAAAGGAGCAGTTCGCCCGGGTCGAAGATCGGCGCAGTTACCTCCTCTGGCGGCTGCAGCGCGCGATTCTCGGCGCGGGCGCGGCCGGGTTTCTGCTCTGCGCCGCGTACGCCGCCGTGCAGGGCCTCGACCTGTTGAGTCTCAAGGATCAGGCTGCCGTCCAGCAGCGCGAGTCGGCTGACGCCACCGGGCAGTACCAGAGGATCACGGCTTCGTTCCCGGTAACGCAGACCACGACGGACAACCTGAAGGCGACCGTGGTCGAGTTCACGCGCATCGCGACGCAATCGGCCTCGCCCGAACCCGCGCTCGTCTACCTGTCCCAAGTGGTGGAAAAATACCCGCAGATGGACATTGAGTCGGTGGCCTGGCGCCTGAGCAAGCCCGGCGCGGAAGCGGCGGCGTCCAGGGCGGACGCGTCTGCCGCCGCGGAGATTCTGCAGATTCTCGAGGTTTCCGGCCGCGTGAACGCGACCCGGCGCTCCGACTACCGCGCTATCACCGGCCAGGTGCAGAGCTTCGCCGAGGCCCTGCGCACGGATCCTGCCTGGCGCATCTTGCGCACGCAGCTGCCGTTCGATGTCACCTCCGCGGGCACGCTCTCGGGCGACATAGGCGCGGGCGAAGGCACCGAAGCGCCGCGATTCACGATAACCGTGGGACGGCCGTTGAAATGAACTTCACCGCCGCCGAATTGAAGAAGCTCGCACTGCCACTGCTGCTGCTGGTTGCGCTGCTGGGCGCCGGAGCCGGTCTGATCCTGTGGGTGCAGAGCCAGCAACAAACCGCCGTGCGCCAGCTCGCGGCGGCGAGCGCCGAACGCGCGCAGGCAAAGGAGCGCCTGGCGCGCATCGCCGAGGAGGAAAAGGAAGTAAACGACAAGCTCGCGGTGTACCGCAGGCTGAAGAACCTGCACATCCTCGGCGAGGAACAGCGCCTGGAATGGGCCGATGCCATGACCCGGATCCGGACCACCCGGGAGCTGCTCGACCTGCGTTACCTCGTTGATCGCCAGCGCCTGATCGGCTCCTTCGCCGTCAAGCCCGCGGGGGTCGACTTCTACGCGAGCACCATGAAGGTGGACATCGCGCTGCTGCATGAGGGAGACCTGCTCACGTTCCTGCGCGAGCTGCGCGACTCCGGCAATGCCTACTATTCGGTCAAGCGCTGCGCGATAACCCGCACCGGAACCGCGCCCACGGGCACCTCAATCGTGCCCCGGCTGCGCGCCGAATGCGAAATCGACCTGATCACCATCATGGACCGGGCGGCCAAGACATGAAGCGCATCGCCGGGACCTCGATCAAGACCGCGCTGGTTGCGACGGGCATCGCCCTCGCCGGAGCGACGAACGCCCACGCGCAGGAAATGAAACGCCTTTTCTTCACACCGGAGCAGCGCGAGGCGCTCGATGCGCGGCGCAAAGCGCGCGTTCCCGACAAGCCCGCGGCCGCTCCCGTGACCGAATCGCCGATATCCCGGATCGACGGCGCGGTGCAGCGCGGCGGCGGCAAATCGACCGTCTGGGTCAGCGGCGAAACCATCCCGGAAAACGCGCAGGCCGACGGCGCGCGCGTGACGCCCCGCGGCCCGAATCAGGGCCGCGTCTCGATCCCCGCCGGCGAAGGCGCGCAGCGCTACGACCTTCGCGTCGGCGAGTCGGTCGATCGCGGCAGCGGGGAAGTGCGCGACATCCTCGGCGAGGGCGACATCAGGATCACCCCCCGCCGCGCCGCCCCGGCGAAAAAATGAAACGGGGCAACCCGAAGCGTCAGCACGGCGCCGCCCTGCTCGCCCTGCTGGCGGCAATCATGCTCGGTGCTTCGTGGTTTCTGGTAAGCCAGCTGAATTCCGAGAGCGGCGCCGCAGCAGCAGCCAGAAAAACTCGCAACGCCGAAGTGATGAATCGGGCGAAGCAGGCGCTGATCGGCTACGTTGCCGCGCAGGCGGCGAAGGCGGGCGAGAACAATCCGGGGTCGCTGCCTTGCCCAGAAAACCCTGGGGATTTCGACAGTTCTACTGGCAGACAGGGACTCGCTGGAACAAATTGCGGCCTGCTCTCCGCCCAGAAGGTGGGGCGTTTCCCATGGCGAACGCTGGGCACGGAGCAACTCTTTGATGTCGCCGGAGAATCACTCTGGTACGTCGTATCGCGCAACTGGGGGGTGGACATAGGCGCGAGAACAACCATCAACTCGGGCACGACCGGACAGCTGACCCTGGATGGGGTGCCGATGGCCGCGCTTATCATCGCGCCCGGCGCGGCGCTCACCGTTTCCGCCGCGGGTTGCACAGCATGGAACCAGGTACGGCCGACAATGGGAATGCCGGATTGGCGCAATTACCTGGAATGCGAGAACGGGACCACCCCAGCAGACGCCGCTTTCGTCAGCACCGGGCCCAGCGGGTCCTTCAATGACCAGATCGTGGGTATCACTGCGGCCGAAGTCCTTGGGGGCATAGAGGCCGCCATCGCGCACCGGATCGAGCGCGAAATCGTTCCGACGCTCAGAGACGCTTACCTCGCGACCACATGGGGACTGGCCGGCATGGAACGGATGTTTCCATTTGCCGCCGCGTTCGCAGATCC
>JANNXB010000564.1:0-2410 GCA_031409355.1 Betaproteobacteria bacterium
GTTGTTGATCGGACCGCAGGGCACGTTGGCGGCCTCGAGCGCCTGTATCCACTCGCGCTTGCTGCGGGTGCGCATGGTTGCGGCGATCAAGGGAATCAACACCTCGCGGTGGATGATGCGCTGCGAATTGGTCTTGAAACGCGGGTCCGTCGCAAGTTCGGGGCAGCCCGCGGCCTGGCAGAAGCTGGCGAACTGGCTGTCGTTTCCGACCGCGAGAATGATGTGGCCATCCGCGGTGGGGAATACCTCGTAAGGCACGACCTGCGGGTGCGCGTTGCCCCAGCGCTGCGGGATCTGGTCCGAAGCCAGGTAGGAGACGATCTGGCTCGCATTGAAGGCGACGATGGTGTCGAGCAGCGCCGCGTCGATGTACTGGCCCTGTCCGGTGCGCTCGCGGTGGGTGATCGCGGCCAGGATCGCGACGCTCGCGTACATGCCGGTAAGAACGTCGGTGACGGCGATGCCGACTTTCTGCGGGCCGGCGCCCGGCTGGCCGTTGCGTTCGCCGGTGATCGACATCAGCCCGCCCATGCCCTGGAAGACGAAGTCGTAGCCGGGACGGGGCGCGTAGGGGCCGTCCTGCCCGAATCCGGTGACCGAGCAATAGATGATGGAGGGGTTTACCGCTTTTATTTCGTCGTATGAAAGGCCGTACTTCTTCAAAGCACCAACCTTGTAGTTCTCGATCAGTACCTGGCACTTGGTTGCAAGTTCACGGACGATTTTCTGGCCTTCGGGTTTCGAAATGTCGAGCGTTACTGATTTCTTGTTCCGGTTCACCGAGAGGAAGTAAGCCGATTCCGTGGTGTCCTTGCCGGCGCCGTCCTTCATATATGGCGGGCCCCAGCCGCGCGTGTCGTCGCCCGAACCGGGGCGCTCGATCTTGATCACCTCCGCGCCGAGGTCGGCGAGGTTCTGCGCCGCCCAGGGGCCGGCCAGGACGCGCGACAGGTCGAGGACGCGGATGTGCGAAAGAGGGCCGGGCATGGCTGATCCGTCAGGCAAGGCGCGTCAGGATACGCTCGGCAGCGTCCGGCGCAATGGCTGTTTCAGGCAGCAGGGCTTCCGCGAGCTCGGCTTCGAAGCCGATGGTTACGCGGCGCAGCGGATCGCGCGGCGCGAGGCGGTGCACGTAGGCGAGAAAGGCGAGCAGCTGGCGGCGTGCATCACCCTTCCCGTCTCCCTGCGCGCCGAGCCGCGTGCCCTCGTCGACCAGCAGTGCCGCGGCGCAGGCGTAATACAGCCCGGTGGCCGCCTGCCGGGCGTGGGCTTCGCTCTTCGAGCTGGCGGTTTCGTGCGCGAACTCGGCCGCCTTGTCTAGCGATGCGGCAAGCCGGCCCGCGAGCAGCCGCGGCGCGCGCTCGATGCGTTCATTGAGTTCGGGCAGCAGGGCCTCGAGGCAGTGCTCGCGCCTGATCGCCCGCAGCACGTCTAGCGCGACGATGTTCGAGGTGCCTTCCCAGATGGAGCCCAGGTGGGCGTCGCGCAGCAGGCGCGGGTCCGACCACTCTTCGGTGTAGCCGACGCCGCCGCGCACTTCCATCGCGTCGCCAGTGACCTTGCGCGCGTCGCGGCAGGCGCGGAACTTGATCAACGGAGTCAGCAGGCGCACGCGCCGCCTGGCGAGGTCGTCTCCCGCATCCGCTTTCGTCAATTGATCGGAGGCAAAAAACAATACCGAGCGAGCCGCCTCCGCCGGCAGCATCAGCTTTAGCAGCTGCCGGCGCATGAGAGGAAATTCAATCAGTTTTTTTCCAAAAGCTTCCCTGTTTCTTGCCACAAACAGAGCCTCGGTCAATGCGCGGCGCATCAGGCCGGCGGCGCGCATGCCGTTGGAGAGGCGCGACATGTTGATCATGTCGGCCATCTGCTTGAAGCCCTGCTGCGGGTCGCCGACCAGCCAGGCCAGCGCGCCCTCGAGCTTTATTTCCCCGCTCGGCATGGCGCGCGTGCCGAGCTTGTCCTTCAGGCGCACGATCCGGTAGTGGTTGGGCGAGCCGTCCGGCAGCGTGCGCGGCAGGAGGAAGAGCGAGAGGCCGGCGGTTCCTCTGGGCGCGGCCTCGGGACGCGCCAGTACCAGCGCCAGCCCGGCGTCGACGTTCGAGCAGAACCATTTGTCGCCGTGGAGCGCCCAGTGCTCGCCCTGTTTCTTTGCCGTGGTGGATATCAGGCCGACATCGGACCCCGCCTGTTGTTCGGTCATGAACATCGCGCCCTGCGTTAGCGTGTCCATGTCCTGCGAAGTGAGGCCGGGCAGGTAGCGGGCCACCAGCGCCGGATCGGCGAACTTGCGGAGGGTGCGCGTCAGGGCGTCGGTCATCGACAGCGGGCAGCAGACGCCGAACTCGGCCTGGACGTAGAGGTAGCTTAGCGCGTACTTGGCCGACGGCGGCATCTGCTCCGGCCAGCC
>JANNXB010000565.1:0-2332 GCA_031409355.1 Betaproteobacteria bacterium
TTGTTGATGCGCGCCTGCTCCTCCATCAGCACCATGCTGAAGAGCTTGTCGGCGCCCGAGCCGCCGTATTCCTCCGGCATGCTCATGCAGAGGAAGCCGTTCTCGCCGGCCTTCTTCCAGACCGACTTGTCGGCGTAGCCCTGCTCCTGCCACTTCTCATCAAACGGCTTGACCTCGGCCTCGAGGAAACGGCGCACGCTGTCGCGGAAGGTTTCGTGCTCGGCGGTGAAAAGGGTGCGCGGAATCATTGGACTCAATAGTAGCCTAGGCTTGCCAGGGATTGACGAGTGGGACCCGCAAATCCTGAAAGTGCTTCGTATTCCGCGTCGCAAGTGTGGCTCGGCGCGAGAGCGCGATGCCGGCGATCTGCGTATCGCGAAAATCCACCGGCCGGCCGGCCTTCTGGCGATCGGCCGCGAGCATCGCCGCTTCCGTAGCCGCTGAAGCATCGAACGCCAGAACCCGGTCTTCGAGATCCTCCACCAGCAACCGGGCAAATGCCGTTTCAAGGGACTGCCGCCGTTTCCCCTTCGGCAGCAGCGCCAAGCCAAAGTGCGCCTCAAAAAGAGTAACGCTGGTAATCCAGACGGAATCCGCCTGTTGCTGATCGAGCCACTCCACGACCGGCAATTCCGGCGCTTGCCGCATCAGCGCCGAGAGAACGTTGGTGTCGAGAATGATCACTTGCCGAGGTCCGCCGGCCGCACAGGCTGGCCGCGCAACTCGGGCAGGTCCGCGCTCAGGCCCGCCTTCGCGAATCGGGCCGCGATTCTCGATCCGAGCTGCGGGGCGGTCGCGTTCCCCTGCTTCACCGCGTTGCGCAGAATGTGCCGCACCTCCTCTTCCATGCTGCGCCCGGCACGGGCGGCACGGCGCTTCAGGCGGGCCTTGACGTCTTCCTCAAGCTGTCGAACGGTGAACTGGGCCACGGCCGCTCCCGGACTTTTAGTAGATATCATGATATCAAATATTGCCAATACGGGCCAACCCCTATAATTCCCGCCATGCACTCCGGGAGGGTGGTTCGCAGCTTGAGGCTGGTCACCGGCCTCGTCTTGATGGCCTTCGTCGCGGGCCATCTCGCCAATCTGGCGATCGGCCTCCATTCGCTCGCGGCGATGGAGGCCTGGCGCGAGCACCTGATGGACCCCTGGCGCTCGGGCTTCGGCCAATGGCTGCTGCTGGGCTCGGTGATCGTGCACGTGGCGCTCGGGCTGTACGCGATCTCGGCGCGGCGCTCGCTCGCCATGAGCCGGACCGACGTGGCGCAACTGGTATTGGGGGTGCTCACGCCGCCGCTGCTGCTGAACCACGTGGTCGTGACCTACATGGCCGACCAGGTGACGCCGGACTTCCATTCCGCCTACGGCATGATGCTCGCGATCTACTGGAAGTTCTCCCCGGCCTACGCCTTCCAGCAGCTGTTCGTGGTGGTGATCGTCTGGGTCCACGGCGCGCTCGGCCTTTACTCCTGGCTCGTGCTAAAGCCGATCTGGCGCCGCATCGGCGGGCTCGTGCTGCCGGTGCTGTTCGCGGCGCCGATCCTGGCGCTGGTCGGCTTTGCCGAGTCGGGCAAGGAAGTGCTCGACAAGCTGGCGAACGATCCGGCGTGGAAAGCCCAGCTCACGGACAACATCACCAGCATCGTCAAGTTCACCTCGCAGCTCGAAACATTTCAATCGCGCGTGCTCTCCATCTATGGCGCCCTGCTGCTGTTCGCGCTCGGCGTGCTGGCGGTACGCATGCTGCGCGACCGGCGCAAGCCCGTGCGCATCGCTTACGACGGCGGCCTGTCCGCGCAGGGGCGGCGCGGACTCTCCGTCCTGGAGTTGAGCATCCAGAACGACATACCGCACGCGCACGTCTGTTCGGCGCACGCCCGCTGCGGCACCTGCCGGGTGCGTGTCGACACAGGTGCGCAGTCGCTCTCGCCGCTGAACGATGTCGAGCGCGCGACCCTCGCGCGCGTCCATGCGGATGAGGGCGTTCGATTGGCCTGTCAGGCGCGCGTGCTGGGAGAAGGCGTGGCGGTGACCCGCCTGCTTCCTGCGTATGCCGATGCCGCGGATGCACGCTATTCCGAAGAACGGATGAGCGCACCGTGAGCCCGCTGATTTCCGAGCACGGCCTGGCGGGCCTCTCGATGAAGCTGCTTGCCGAGGCGAAGGCGAGGACCGAACTGATGGGCAGCAGCCTCGCCCAGGCACCAGAAGAAATCCGGCGCCTGTACATGGCATCCTCCGACGCCCTCATGAGCGGCTCCGGCGTCCGTGCCTTCACCTACCTGCTGATCCTGCTGCTGGTTGGCAGCGCGGTCGAATGGCTTTACTGG
>JANNXB010000566.1:0-5236 GCA_031409355.1 Betaproteobacteria bacterium
GCGGCGGCCTGGCGATGGCCACCGTGATGGCCTGCGCCGGGTTCGGCGCCATTTGCGGTTCTTCGATCGCCACGGCCGCAACCATGGCGAAGGTCGCCTACCCGTCGATGAAGAAGCTCGGGTATTCGGATGCGCTCGCCACCGGTTCCATCGCGGCCGGCGGCACGCTCGGCATCCTGATCCCGCCTTCGACCATCCTCGTGATCTACGGGATCATCACCGAAACAAACATCGGCAAACTCTTCGCCGCCGGCATCCTGCCGGGCATCCTCGCCACGGTGCTGCTGTGCCTCGCGGTGGCCTGGTCCACCTGGCGCGACCCCAAGGCCGGCCCGCGCGGCGAGCGCGCAAGCTGGGCCGAGCGCTGGACGGCGCTGCGCGGCGTCTGGGCCGTGGTCGCCCTGTTCGCGCTCGTCATGGGCGGGATCTACGGCGGCGCCTTCACCGCCACCGAGGGCGCCGCCATGGGTGCGTTCGGCGCGATGGTCTTCGCGCTTTCGCGCCGTGTGCTCACATGGAAATCGCTGTATGCCTCGCTCGTGGAAAGCGCGCGCACGACCTCGATGCTCTTCATGATCCTGATCGGCGCGCTGATGTTCGCCGAGTTCGTGAACATCACGACCATGCCGGCGGACCTGACGAACTTCGTCTCCCGGTTCCAGCTGCACCCGATCGTGGTCGTCGGCGCGATCATGGTCATCTACATCATCCTCGGCACGGCCATGGAGGAACTTTCCATGATCCTGCTCACGCTGCCGGTGTTCTTCCCCATCATCGTGAAGCTCGGCCTCGACCCGATCTGGTTCGGGATCCTGATCGTGGTGGTGGTCGAGATCGGCCTCATCAGCCCTCCCGTGGGAATGAATCTCTTCGTGCTGAAGACTCTGCTGCCGCAGGTCGGCACCGGCACGGTGTTCCGCGGCGTGATGCCGTTCGTCGCAGTCGACTGCCTGCGGCTCGCGATCCTGATCGCGTTCCCGATCATCTCGCTCTACCTGCCGAGCCTGATGAAGTAAATCTAGATCTCTACTTTAGTTCCGAGCTCGATCACGCGGTTTGTAGGCAGTTTGAAATAGTCCGCAGCATTTCCGGCGTTGCGCGCCATCATCGCGAACAGCTTCTCGCGCCAGAGCGACATGCCGCTCGAGGCGGCCACCGGCACCACCGTTTCGCGGCTGAGGAAGAACGAGGTGGTCATCATGTCGAACTCCAGCCCGAGCGGCTTGGCGTGCCGGAGAGCACGCGCGATGTCGGGTTCGTTCATGAACCCGAAGCGCACGTTCATGCTCCAGCAGCCGTTGCCGAGCTCTTTCAGCCTGACCCGGTCTTCCGACTTCACCCTGGGCTCTTCGGTGACCTCCGCGGTGAGGAACACCACGCGCTCGTGCAGCACCTTGTTGTGGCTCAGGTTGTGCAGCAGCGCGTGCGGCGTTGCTTCCGGGGTCGCGGTCAGGAAGATCGCGGTGCCCGGAACGCGCTGCGGCGGGCCGATGAACAGAGATTCGAGAAACGGCGCGAGAGGCACCGAAACCTTGTGCAGGCGCGCGAACATGATGCTGCGACCCAGCCGCCAAGTGGTCATCACCGTGAATACGATGGCGCCGATGACCAGCGGGAACCAGCCACCGTCCACTACCTTTAGCAGCGTCGCGCCGAAGAAGGCGACGTCCACGACGAAGAAGCAGCCGGTGGCGAAGACGCAAAGCCAGAGCGGGTACTTCCACAGGTAGCGAATGACGAAGAACGTGAGCAGCGTGTCGACCAGCATGGTCGCGGTGACCGCCACACCGTACGCCGAGGCGAGGCGCGACGAGGAGCCGAAACCGATGACCGCCGCCAGCACCGCGGCGAGCAGCAGCCAGTTGACGGCGGGAACGTAGATCTGGCCACGCTCGCGCGCGGAGGTCTGCACCACCGTCATGCGGGGCAGGTAACCGAGCTGGATTGCCTGCTTGGTGATCGAGAAGGCGCCGGAGATCGTCGCCTGCGAGGCGATCACCGTGGCCACGGTTGCGAGCGCCACCATCGGATACAGCGCCCAGCCCGGCAACAGCAGGAAGAAGGGATTCTGCACCGCCGCCGGATTGACGATCAGCATCGCGCCCTGTCCAAAGTAATTCAGCACCAGCGCCGGTCCGACCAGGCTGAACCAGCCGATGCGCACCGCGCCCTTGCCGAAATGGCCCATGTCGGCGTACAGGGCCTCGGCGCCCGTCACCGCGAGCACCACGGCGCCCAACACCACGAAAGATTCGGCGACATGGCTGAAGAGGAATGACAGGGCGTACATCGGATTGAGCGCCTTGAGTATCCCCGGATACTGCGCGATGCCGTACAGGCCCGCGGCGCCGATGGCAAAAAACCACAGCAGCGTGATCGGACCGAACAGACGGCCGACCACCGCCGTGCCCTTGCTCTGAAACAAGAACAGCGCCACGATCACCACTACCGCGATCGGCACCACATACGGCTTGAAGGCCGAGGTGCCCACTTCGAGGCCTTCGACCGCCGACAGCACCGATATCGCGGGGGTCAGCACCGCGTCCCCATAGAACAGGGAGGCGCCGAAAACGCCGATCAGCATCAGTGGCGTGCGCCATTCCGGGTGATCCTTGATCGCCGACGAAGCAAGCGCGAGCAGCGCCATGATGCCGCCCTCGCCGCGGTTGTCCGCGCGCATGATGAGCACGACGTACTTGAGCGACACCACGACCATCAGCGACCAGAAGATGACCGACAGGCCGCCGAGGATGTTCTCCGCGTCGAGAGGAATCCCGTGCCCCGGCGAAAAAGTCTCTTTCATCGCGTACAACGGGCTGGTCCCGATGTCGCCGAAGACGACGCCGAGTGCTAGCAGCGTAAGGGCTGCCTTGGAGGATTGCGACGCGGGCGCGCCGCTGTTGGCCATGGTTGGGGGGGATGTCTTAGGACAGCAGGCGCGGAACCCTACTCCCGCAATGCACAAAATGCAAATCACGGAACGTTAAAGTATTGATATCATTAACTTGTTGTATCCTCCGTTTTGGTATGAACACCCCCGACAAAGCGCATTTCCTGGAACGCGTCAGCCGCGAAATGGACGAGGATCTGGGCATCCTCGACCTGTCACCGCGCGATGCGCTGGCGGCCTGCTGCCGGATCCTCGCGCATGAAGGACACGAGTCGGGGCTGGCCGGGCAAGTCACCGCCCTGGGTGAAAAGCCCGGTACCTGGTGGAGCCTTAAATTCGGCCTTGGTTTCGAAGAAGCCACCGGCGAACGTATGGTGCTGGTGGACGAAGACCTGAAACCACTGTCCGGCGGACGCGCCAATCCCGGCGTGCGTTTCCACGTCTGGATCTACAACAAGCGCCCCGATGTCAAAGCCATCGTGCACACACACGCGCCCTACGCCTCCGCCCTCGCCGCCACTGGCACGCCGCTGAAGACCATCCATATGGATAGCGCGATGCTGCACGGCACCGCGCACCTTCCGGAGTGGCCGGGCGTGCCGGTCGCCGACGACGAGGGCCGCATCATTTCCGGCGCGCTCGGTACGGCGAAAGCCATCCTGCTCTCGAATCATGGTTTGTTGACTACAGGAATTTCAATTGAAGAAGCCACTTATCTCGCGGTGTTCTTCGAGCGCGCCGCGCGCATGCAGATCCGCGCCATGGCAGCGGGCGGATTCAAGGAAGTGAAGCCGGAACTCGCCGAGGAAGCGCGCGCCTTCCTGCTGCAACCCTCCATCGTGCGCGGCACCTTTGCCTACTGGGCGCGGCGCAGCCAGGCCGTCGGCTTTCCTACCTGAGGATTTTTCGAATGAAATTTCAACGCACTATCGCCTTGCTGTTTACGGCGCTCCTCGCGTTCGGCGCGCTGGCGCAGCAATCCTCAAAACAGAGAGTCGTATTCCAGGTCAGCGACGCCGACCCGGCCAAGTGGAATCTCGCCCTCAACAAATCGCGCAACGTGCAGGCGGAACTCGGCAAGGAAAACGTCCTGGTGGAGATCGTCGCCTACGGCCCCGGCCTGGGCATGCTCAAGGGGGATTCCAAGGTCGAGATGCGCCTCGCCCAGGCGCTCACCGACAACGTCGCGCTGCTCGCCTGCGAAAACACCATGGTCAACACCAAGACCACCCGGGCGGACATGTACGGCGGGATCTCCTACGTCACCGCCGCAGTCACGCACCTCATGAAGCGCCAGCGCGAGGGTTGGGCCTACATACGCCCCTGACATAGCCGCGTTTCATTTGCGCGGCCCACTATGCGTGACGGCGCCACGGAAGGCCGTGCCGACGTGGTCGGCGTATTTCTCGAGAACGCCGGAAAGAGACTGTTTGGGTTTTCGGGCTTTCCTTTTGTGTAGTTCCGAGGTTGGAACGTCGAGGGCAAGCAACCCCCGGGAGGCGTCAATCACGATTCGGTCCCCATCCTTCACCAATCCTAGCGGCCCGCCAACGCCGGCTTCGGGCGACACGTAGCCAACCATCATCCCGCGCGTTGCGCCGGAGAAGCGGCCGTCGGTGACGAGCGCCACTTTCTCGCCGGAGCCCTGGCCGTAGAGCAACGCCGTGACGCCCAGCATCTCGCGCATGCCGGGGCCGCCCTTCGGACCCTCGTAGCGGATGACGAGGACGTCGCCGGGTTTGTAGGCCTGCCGCCGCACTACGTCGACGCAGGCCTCCTCCGAATCGAATACGCGCGCCCGTCCCTCGAAGCGCAGCGACTTCAGGCCCGCCACCTTGAGCAGCGCACCGTCGGGCGCGAGGTTGCCCTTGAGGACGACGATGCCGCCGGTATCGGAGATCGGCTTATGCGGAATAACGCGCCCGTCCGCTCCGGGGTGTGTTTTTAATTCGCTTTCCAAAGAAGTTCCAAAAATAGTCAGGCAGTCGCCATGCAGCGCCCCGCGCTTGAGCAGCTCTTTCAGCACGGCATATACGCCGCCAATCTTGTGCAGGTCTTTCGACAGGTACTTGCCGCCGGGTTTCATGTCGGCAATCAGCGGCGTGCGCTTCGAGATGCGCGCCAGGTCGTCCAGCGTGAAGCGGATGCCCGCCTCGTGCGCGATCGCCGGGATATGCAGTCCCGCGTTGGTCGAACCGCCGGTCGCCGCCACGGCTGCGCAGGCGTTCTCCAGGCTTTTCCTCGTCACCAGCTCTCGCGGCAGCGGACCCCCGTCCTTGAGAAGTTTCATGACGGCTTGCCCTGCTTTTCTTGAAAGTTCTTTTCGAAAAGGAGAAACAGCGGGCA
>JANNXB010000567.1:0-5688 GCA_031409355.1 Betaproteobacteria bacterium
TTGGAATTCAAGGATTACTACCAGACGCTGGGCGTGGCGCGCGACGCGCCGGCAGACGCCATCAAGAAGGCCTTTCGCAAGCTCGCGCGCAAATACCATCCGGACGTCTCCAAGGAACCCGACGCCGCCAAACGCATGGCGGAAATCAACGAGGCGAACACGGTCCTCTCCGATCCCGAGAAGCGCGCCGCCTACGACCAGCTCGGCCAGCACGCGCCCGGGCAGGACTTCCGCCCGCCGCCCGGCTGGGACGCGGGCTTCGAGCACTCCGAGCACGGCCGCTCCGCCGCCGAGGCGGCTGAATTCAGCGACTTCTTTTCCGAGATCTTCGGCACCATGGGCCGCAACGGCGCGCAGCGGCGCGGCCGCAGCGCGAACGGCGCGAGCACCTATCCGGGCAACGACCACCACGCCCGCGTCCTGCTAGATCTCGAGGACAGCTTCACCGGAGCCTCGCGCCAGATCACGCTGCGCGTGCCGAAGTTGGACGCCAAGGGCCGCGTCTCGCTCGAAGAGCGCACTCTCGAAGTGAAGATCCCGGCCGGCATCCGCGCGGGCCAGGTGATCCGCCTCGCCGGCCAGGGCGAGCCGGGGATCGGCAACGGCAAGCCGGGCGACCTGCTGCTCGAAGTGCAGTTCAAGCCGCACGCCCGACTGAGCGTCGAGGGCCGCGACCTGCACCTGGCCCTGCCCATCGCCCCCTGGGAAGCGGCGCTCGGCGCGGAAATCCCGGTGGAGCTGCCCGGCGGCGCCATCAGGCTGCGCGTACCCGAGGGAGCGCGGGCGGGCAAGCAGCTTCGCGTGCGCGGCAAGGGCCTGCCTTGCGATCCGCCTGGCGACCTTTACATCGACTTGCGCATCGTCATCCCGCCCACCGCCACGCCGAAGGCCCGGGAACTCTATGCAGCCCTGGCAACGGAAAGTGCGTTCGATCCCCGCAAAGAGTCCCCGCCATGACCGACGACGACGCCTGCCTCACCGTGGAACAACTTTGCTCCGTGTGCGCGCTGGAGCGCGACTGGCTGGTGGTGCGCGTGCGCGAGGGCCTGATTCCCGCCATGGGCGAGAGCGACGCCGACTGGCGCTTCACCACCGCCATCCTGTCGCGCGTGCGCCGCATGCGCGACATCGAGCGCAGTTTCGACGCCGCGCCCGAGCTCGCCGCGCTGGTGGCGGACATGCTGGAGGAGATGGACACGCTGCGCGCGCGGCTGCGGCGATCGGGCCACTAGGCCGCGCTCTGATGCGCGTTCGCCACCTTTCACTCCTGCTCCTGCTCGCGGTTTCCGCGGGCGCGGCCGCGGAAGACCTGTACGGCACTGTCAACCGGCTGCGCGCCGGCGGCGGCAGCTGCAAGCCCTACTCGAACATGCCCGGCTTGCGGCCGCAAGGCGCGCTCGAGCGCGCCGCGCGCGACCTCGCGCATGGCGGCGACCTGAAAGCAAGCCTGAAGGGCTCCGGCTACCGCGCGGCGCGCACGCGGGCGCTGAGCATCAAGGGCGAGACGATCGGCGCACAGGCCGCGACGGTCCTGGCGCGGCCAAACTACTGCGCGGCGCTGCAGGACGCGGAGCTGACCGAAGCCGGCATCTACCTGGACGCGGGCCAGCTCTGGATCGTGATGGCGTCGCCGTTCGCGCCCAGCGTGGATATCTCCGTGCCTGACGCGGGGCAGCGCGTGCTTGCACTCGTCAACCGGGCACGCGCCAGCGCGCGCCGCTGCGGCGACCGGGCCTTCAAGGCGGCGCCGCCGGTACGCTGGAACGGCACGCTCGCCGAGGCCGCACGGCTGCATGCGCAAGACATGGCGCGCCACAACTACATCGCCCACGAAGGCCGCGACGGCTCCAACCCGGCGCAGCGCGTCGAGCGCGCCGGCTACCGCTACCGCGTCACCGGCGAGAACATCGCAGGCGGCGGCAAGATGCAGGCCGAAGAGGCGGTGGCGGGCTGGATCAGGAGCCCGGGCCACTGCGCCAACCTCATGAATCCGTCCTTCACCGACATGGGCGCGGCCTATGCGGTCAATGCGCGCAGCGACATGGGGATCTACTGGGCCCAGGCTTTCGGCACGCCGCGCTGACGGTCACATTTCGTTGCAATTGCTTACTGCGTTCGCAAGCCCTTCCGGGAAACACTCCTCCATCAATCCGGACGGAGCATCGACATGGCATTCGAACTACTGGTCTTCATCGGCATCTTCGCCCTGACGCTGGGCGTGATCGGCACTTTCCTGGGGTCGGACGACAACGAGAAGCGCAGGATGCGCGCCGAGCACGAGGCGCGCCGCTACGCGAAACAACCGTGGGATCCCCGCCGGGAAGACCGGGGCGGGACGCCGATGCGCTGAAGAGAGCTTCAGCGACGGCGAAACTACTTCAGTTCGGCCATCGCGACCCGATCGCGGCCCAGGCGCTTGGCGGCATACATGGCGGCGTCGGCGGCGCGCAGCAGCCCGGCCGTCGTCTTGCCGTGCGCGGGAAAGCACGCCACGCCGATCGAGGCCGTGACGCCGCGCAGCAGCTCGCCGTGAAAGTTGACATGCAGGCCCTGCACGCCCTTCCAGAGCTGTTCCGCCCGGCTTTGCGACATCGGCAGCGACGCCTCCGGCAGGATCACCACGAACTCCTCGCCGCCGTAGCGGCAGGCGATGTCTTCGGCGCGCACGTGGGTCACGAGATAGTCTCCCAGCACCCGCAACAGCATGTCGCCGGCCTCGTGGCCGTGCGTGTCGTTGAAAATCTTGAAGTGGTCGAGATCCAGCATGAGCACCCCCACCGTGCGGCCGTTGCGCGCCGCCCTCAGGACTTCGCGCTCCAGCGCCTGTTCCAGGTAGCGCCGGTTGTAGAGCCCGGTGAGGGGATCGCGCACCGCCTGCGCGCTTAGCGCTTCGCGCAGCCTCAGGTTGACGAGCGCGAGAGAGATCTGCTCGGTCACGGTGAGCGCCCAGGCCCGCTGCGTCTCGAGCCGCCCCTGGCGGATGGGCCGGGGCAGGAACGCCTCCTCCGGACCGAGCTGGATGTGCAGCATGCCCAGGATCTCGCCGTTTCCAAGGATGGGTGCGCACAGGCAGGGACCGAGCGGCGGCACGATGAGGTGCTGGCAGACGAGCTTCGAGCCCGCGTCCTCTAGCACATGCGGCTGGCCGCGGCGCAGCGCCCAGCAGTCGTCCTTGCCGATGACCGGATCGCCGGCGAGCCCCGCGTCGCCCCAGGACGCCACCGTCTCGAGCAGGTCGTTGCCGAAATTGCGCAGGTACAGGCTGCCCGAGGTGCCGGCAAACAGCTCGTCGACGAACTGCGCGACCACGCCGCGCGATTCGTCGGCCGACTTGCACATCTGCATCATGTCGCCCAGCCTGCCGAGGACGAGATTCTCGCGGTTGCGCCGCTCCAGCAGATGCACCGTGGCCACCAGCTGCCGGTTTGCGTCCTCCAGCGATTTCTCGAATTCCTTGCGCTCGGTGATGTCGCGCGCCACCACCACCACTTGCGCAACCTTGCCCTCGGCGTCCTTGATCACGTCGCCCTGGGACTCGATGTAGCGGATGCTGCCGTTGCCCAGCACGAAGCGGTACTCCGTGCGCTGCCCGACGCCGCTCGCCACCGTCTCGCGGAACACGCGCCGCACGCGCTCGCGGTCGTCCGGGTGGATATCGACGAAGGAATCCGAGCCGTTCAGGTCGCGCTCGCCGAACAGCGCCTTGTAGGCCGGGCTGTTGTAGAGGCGCTTGCCGTTGGTGTCCAGCATCGCGACCAGGTCCGACATGTGGTCGAGCACCAGGCCGAGCGTACGCGCGCTGTCGGCGAGGCTATCGCGATCGGAGTCGGGCGGCAGACCTGGAGTCATTGGCGCTGGGCGTGAAGCGCGGAATCATACGCCCGATTGCCAGCCTACGCGGGGACGACGGATCCGCTGCTCTCGAGGAAGTCCTCGTAATTACCCTGGAAATCCACCACCGTCGCCGGATCGCCTTCCTTCTTCCCCGGCCGCAACTCGATGATGCGCGTGGCCAGCGAAGAAACGAACTCCCGGTCGTGGGACACAAAGATAAGCGTCCCGGTGTACTTGTCAAGCGCGGTATTCAGCGACTCGATGGATTCCATGTCGAGGTGGTTGGTCGGCTCATCCAGCAGCATCACGTTCGGCATCTGCAGGATGAGCTTGCCGATCATCATGCGCTGCCCCTCGCCGCCCGAGATCACGCGGAGCAGCTTCTTCTGGTCGTCACCTGAAAATAACAATTGGCCTAGGGTCGCGCGCACGATCAGATCGTCCTGCTCCGGGCGCTCCTTGCGCCGCCAGCGGCCAAGCCAATCCGCCAGCGTTTCCTCGGCCTTGAGCTGGTCAGCCGGATCCTGCGGCCAGTAGCCCAGGCGCGCCTTCTCCGACCACTTCACCTTTCCTTCGTGCTCAAGATCGTTGGCGATGCAGCGCAGCAACGTCGTCTTGCCGATGCCGTTCGGGCCGATGATAGCGATCTTCTCTCCGGCCTCGACCGATAGATTCAGATTTTTAAAAAGAGGAGAAGAAGAATAGCTTTTTGATAACCCCTGAACCTCCACTGCGAGCCGGTGCAGCTTCTCCTTCGGGTCGATCTTCAGGCGGATGAACGGGTACTGCCGGCTGGAGGGCTTCACGTCCTCAGGTCTCAGCTTCTCGATCATCTTCATGCGCGAAGTCGCCTGGCGCGCCTTCGCCTTGTGCGCGCGGAAGCGCCGCACGAACTCCTCCAGGTCCGAGATGCGGTCCTTGGCCTTGGCGTTGTCCTTCTGCAGCTGCTGCTTGGCCATGGTGGAGGCTTCCATGAAGTCGTCGTACGTGCCCGGGTAGACCTTGATGCCGCCGTAGTCCACGTCCGCCATGTGCGTGCAGACCGCGGAGAGGAAGTGCCGGTCGTGCGAGATGATCACCATCGTGCTCGTGCGCCGGTCGAGCACCCCTTCCAGCCAGCGGATGCTGTTGATGTCCAGATTGTTGGTCGGCTCATCGAGCAGCAGGATGTCCGGGTCGCCGAAGAGGGCCTGCGCCAGCAGCACGCGCAGCTTCCAGCCCGGCGCCACCGCGCTCATCGGCCCGGCGTGCTGCTCGATCGCCACCCCGAGGCCCAGCAGCAGCTCGCCCGCCCGCGCCTCCGCCGTATAGCCGCCGTACTCCGCGTACTTCGACTCCAGATCCGCGGCGCGCATGAACTCCTTCTCGTCGGCATCCGGATTCGCATAGATCGCATCGCGCTCGCGCATCGCCGCCCACATCTCCGCGTGCCCCTGCAGCACCACGTCCAGCACCCGTTCATTCTCATAGGCGAACTGGTCCTGCCGCAGCCTTCCTACTCTCTCGTTCGAATCGATCGCCACCGTCCCCGCGGAGGGCTCCAGCTCCCCGCCCAGGATCTTCATGAACGTCGACTTGCCGCAGCCGTTCGCCCCGATCAGCCCATAGCGGTTCCCGCCCCCGAATTTCACGGAGACGTCCGAAAACAGGGGCTTGGCCCCGAACTGCATGGCGATACCGGAGGCGACGATCACTGGGATTCCAGAAACAAAAAAGCTGGCCTCAGCCAGCTTGGATTGCGACTAACAGCGAGAGCGGATTATAGCAGTGTCACTACCCGGATTGCACCGCAACGCGCAAGCGCGTGCGGGTCTTCTTCTGCAACGCCTTCACGATGCCGAAGAAATTCTCGGT
>JANNXB010000568.1:0-3042 GCA_031409355.1 Betaproteobacteria bacterium
AGTTCCTTCACCTCCGGCCCCATGATGTACTGGCCGTGGTCCAGTACGCGCTGAATGCGCGCGTTGACGCTTTCGCGCAATGCCGCGTACTGGGTCTTGAGATCGATGAAATCCATGTCGCGGATGTTAGTGGATTGCGGCGAGTATCGCAGCCAGGCTTTGCCGCCAATCGGGCATCGCGACTCCGAAGGCGGCGCCGACCTTCGAATTATCGAGCAGCGAGTTCTTCGGCCGCCTCGCCGCGACGGGGAACTCGTCGCTGCGGATCGCCACCAGAGGGGTCTTCAGGTCTTTTGATTGGAGAATGGCGGCGGCGAAGCCGTGCCAGGTCGTCGCTCCGCCTGCACTCAGGTGATAGATGCCGGACTTCTCGCCATGACCAGGATTTGCCAGCACCTGCGCGACCGCGGCCGCGATCGCCACACTAGACGTCGGCGCGCCGCGCTGATCGTCAACCACTCTCAATTCCGGCTTGGCTTTCGCCGCGGCGATGATTGCATGCACGAAATTCCTGCCACGCGGAGCATAGACCCAGCTAGTACGGAAGATGATGTACCTGCAGCCGCTTGCCTCAACCGCGCGCTCGCCTTCCAACTTGCTTTGGCCATAAGCACCCAGCGGGTTGGTGGCGTCGGTTTCGACGTAGGGCGAGGATTTCTCGCCGTCAAATACGTAATCCGTCGAAAAATGGATCAGCAGCGCGTTGGCTGATCTGGCTTCTCGTGCCAGTTCTTTCACCGCTTGGGAGTTCACTGCAAAAGCAGCGTCCCGTTCCCCCTCGGCGCGATCAACGGCCGTGTAGGCTGCCGCATTTACGATGACGGCGGGCTTTACCTCTGCCACGGACCGGCCGATTGACCTTGGATCAAGAAGATCGAGGCCTTGCCGATCAAACGCGCGCACCTCGCCGAGCGGCGCCAGCGCGGGCACAAGCGCCGAGCCGACCTGGCCTTTGCTGCCGGTAAGCAGGATTTTCAATCGATAGTCTCGGCACGGGCGCGCATGGGGTCAACGTAAGTGAACACCATGCCCGCTATCAAAGAAGCGCGCTGAACCCTTCCACGCTCAGGCCCGCGCGGCCATCAGCTTCCAGTGCATCCTGGCGAACCACCGCTGCTGTTCCACCAATCCGGAGCCGAGGATCACGGCGATATCCGCCGTTTGCCAGCACGTGAATAGCTCCTCGAGGAAAGCGCGTGCGTCAGGATACGTCATCGCCTCCCGCTCCAGGCGCTCAAGAGCTTCAATCTCCGGTCCAGCTGGGTCCCGCGTTTCCACCCACTTACGGATCCGCTCATCTCGCATGCAATCGATTTTACTCCCTGGCTACCCCAGCCGTTTCCCAATCAGGCGAAAGTTTCAGCGGTGGCAAGCGGCTTGCCGCGCCGGTCCTTGTCGGTCATCACAGGCTCGCCCGCAAGCGGCCAGGAAATGGCGAGCGCCGGGTCGTTCCAGAGCAGCGTTCGCTCGTGCTCGGGGGCGTAGTAGTCGGTCGCCTTGTATTGCACCTCGGCGTGCTCGGAGAGCACGATGAAGCCGTGGGCGAATCCGGCAGGTACCCAAAGCATGCGGCGCGATTCCGCGCTCAGGCTGGCGGCGGTCCAGCGGCCGAAGCTTGCGGAGCCGCGGCGAAGATCGACGGCCACGTCCCAGATCTCGCCGGCGGTGACGCGCACCAGTTTCCCCTGGGGCTGCCGCAGTTGATAGTGCAGCCCGCGCAGCACGTTCCTGGATGAGCGCGAGTGGTTGTCCTGGACGAATTCGACGTCCAGGCCGGTCGCCCGCGCGAACGTTTGGCGGTTGTAGCTTTCGTAGAAAAAACCGCGCGCGTCGCCAAAAACCTTCGGCTCCAGCAGCAGGACATCGGCGATGGAGCAGCGTTCGACCTTCACGGAAATGGCTTCTCCGAGAGGCAGCGCAGCAAGTACTCGCCGTAGCCGCTCTTCGCCAGCGGCCGCGCCAGCGCTTTCAGCTGCGCCGCGCTGATGTAGCCCATGCGCCACGCAATCTCCTCGGGGCAGGCAACCTTGAGACCCTGGCGGCGCTCGATGGTTTCGATGAAGTGGGAGGCCTCGAGCAGCGACTCGTGCGTGCCCGTGTCCAGCCAGGCGTAGCCCCGGCCGAGCGGCCGCACGTCGAGCTCGCCCCGCTTCAGATATTCCTTGTTGACATCGGTGATCTCCAGCTCCCCCCTGGCGGAAGGCTTGAGCGCGGAGGCGATCCCGAGCACGCGATTGTCATAAAAGTACAGGCCCACCACGGCAAAGTGCGATTTCGGGCGCGCGGGTTTTTCCTCGATGCTTAGCGCCTTGAATTTCGCATCGAACTCGACCACGCCGTAGCGCTGCGGATCGTTCACCTGATAGGCGAATACGGTCGCGCCCTTCTTCCGCCTCGCGGCGCTTTTCAGCAGTCCGATCAGGTCGTGGCCGTGGAATATGTTGTCGCCCAGTACCAGCGCCACTGAATCCTTGCCGATGAATTCACGCCCGATCAGAAACGCCTGGGCCAGCCCGCCAGGCGTTGGCTGCACTGCATAGGAAAAGCGGATGCCCCAGCGTTTCCCGTCGCCGAGCAGCTGTTCGAAGCGCGGCGTGTCCTGCGGCGTGGAGATGACCAGGATGTCGCGGATTCCCGCCAGCATCAGCACAGCGAGCGGGTAATAGATCATCGGCTTGTCGTATATGGGTAACAGCTGCTTGGAAACCGCCAGCGTCGCCGGGTAAAGGCGCGTGCCGGACCCACCGGCGAGAATTATTCCCTTCACGTGAGGCCTCGCATCGTGCGGGCTATCTTGCGACGATTACGGTCGGGCCATAAGCAGCAAGCAACCGATCATCGGTAAGCAACGACATGGATTCGCACAGACTTTGCGAAACCAGCAGCCTGTCGAAGGGGTCGCGGTGATGCATCGGCAGCAACCCGACCTGTGTCGCGTGACGGGAGGAAACGGCCAATTCCTGGAAGCCACCGTCGCGCAAGCCAGCAAGCAGGGCTTCAGGTTTGACCTCGATTTTTCCCAACGCGGCCTTTATTGCAACC
>JANNXB010000569.1:0-2787 GCA_031409355.1 Betaproteobacteria bacterium
GCCGGACGAGACGATCATCGAGACCGCCGAGAAGAACGGCATCGAGATCCCGCGCCTGTGCTACATGCCGGGCCTGCGTCCCGACGGAAACTGCCGCGCCTGCGTGGTTGAGATCAGGGGAGAGCGCGTTCTCGCGCCTTCCTGCTGCCGCTATCCCAAGGAAGGCATGGAGGTCGTGACCGACAGCGAGCGCGCCAAGCTCTCCCAGAAAATGGTGCTCGAGCTGCTGCTCTCCGACATGCCGGAGAAGCGCTACACGAAGAACAACAAGGTGGACGTCTGGGCGAAGAAGCTGGGCGTCGGACTGCCGAGATTCGAAGCAAGAAAACAACCCAAGGCCGATATCTCGCATCCTGGTATCGCGGTGAACCTGGATGCCTGCATCCAGTGCACGCGCTGCCTGCGCGCCTGCCGCGAAGAGCAGGTGAACGACGTCATCGGCTACGCCTTCCGCGGCGAGCATTCGAAGATCGTGTTCGACCAGGACGATCCGATGGGCGCCTCGACCTGCGTCGCCTGCGGCGAGTGCGTGCAGGCCTGCCCGACCGGCGCGTTGATGCCGGCGCGCGACGCCGGACTGGAAGTCATCGACAAGAAGGTGGATTCGGTCTGCCCGTTCTGCGGTGTCGGCTGCCAGCTCACCTATCACGTGCAGAAGGAGACGAACGTTATCAAGTTCGTCACCGGCCGCGACGGCCCCTCGAACCACAACCGGCTGTGCGTCAAGGGCCGCTACGGTTTCGACTATGTGCAGCATCCGCAACGGCTGACGAAGCCGCTGATCAGAAAACCCGGCATGCCGAAGTCCGCGCATTTCACGGTCGATCCGGCCAACTGGAAGGAAGCGTTCCGCGAAGCCAGCTGGGAAGAAGCTCTTGATTTTGCTGCTTCTGGTTTACTCAAAATACAAAAACAAGATCGCTTCGCGCTCGCGGGCTTCGGTTCCGCCAAGGGCTCGAACGAAGAGGCGTATCTCTTCCAGAAGCTGGTGCGCACCGGCTTCGGCACCAACAACGTGGACCATTGCACGCGCCTGTGCCACGCCTCGTCGGTGGCGGCGCTGCTCGAGGGCGTCGGCTCGGGTGCGGTCTCAAACCAGGTGAGCGACGTGATGCTCGCGGACGTCGTTCTGGTGATCGGCGCCAACCCGACAGTGAACCACCCGGTGGCGGCCACGTGGATGAAGAACGCCGCGAAAAACGGCACCAAGCTGATCATCGCCGACCCGCGCCGCACCGAGCTCTCACGGTACGCGGCCTATACGCTGCAATTCAATGCCGACACCGATGTGGCGATGCTCAATGCGCTCATTCACACCATCATCGATGAGGGCCTGGTAAACGAAGCCTTTGTAAAAGACAGAACCAGCGGGTTCGAAGCGCTGAAGGAGAACGCAAAGAGCTACTCGCCTGAGAAAATGGCGCCGATCTGCGGCATCCCGGCGAAGACGCTGCGCGAAGTGGCGCGCCTGTTCGCCACCTCCAAGGGCTCGATGATCCTCTGGGGCATGGGCATCTCGCAGCACGTGCACGGCACCGACAACGCGCGCTGCCTGATCGCGCTGTCTCTGATGACCGGCCAGGTCGGCCGTCCGGGCTGCGGCTTGCACCCGCTGCGTGGCCAGAACAACGTGCAGGGTGCGAGCGACTCCGGCCTGATTCCGATGATGTTCCCGGACTACCAGCGCGTGGACAACCCGGAAGCCAACAAGCGCTTCGAGAAGCTTTGGGGCACCACGCTGGACAAGAAGCCTGGCCTGACCGTGGTCGAAGTCATCCGCGCCGCTGACGCCGGGCAGGTGCGCGGGATGTACATCATGGGCGAGAATCCGGCGATGTCCGACCCGGACGCGGAGCATGCGCGCGCCGCGATGGCGAAGTTCGAGCACCTCGTGGTGCAGGACATCTTTCTCACCGAGACCTGCTACCTCGCCGACGTGGTGCTGCCGGCGACGGCCTGGCCGGAAAAAGACGGCACGGTGACCAATACGGACAGGATGGTGCAGCTCGGGCGCAAGGCGCTGGATGCGCCGGGCGAGGCGAAGCCGGACCTCTGGATCCTGAACGAGCTGGCCAAGCGGATCGGCCTGCCCTGGGACTACACCCATCCGAAGCAGGTGTTCGACGAGATGCGCAAGGGAATGAACTCCATCGCCGGCATTACCTGGGAACGGCTGGAGCGCGATTCCTGCGTGGTTTATCCCTGCGAGAACGAGGGAGATCCCGGAACTTCGGTTGTTTTCACTGAAGTTTTTCCGACAGCCACGGGGAGGGCCAGGTTCGTTCCGGCCGACATCATCCCGGCGGACGAGCGTCCCGACGAGGAGTATCCGGTGGTGCTGATCACCGGGCGCCAGCTGGAGCACTGGCATACGGGTGCGATGACCCGGCGTGCCGGGGTTCTCGACGCCATCGAGCCCGAGCCCGTCGCGTCGCTGCACCCGCTGGACATCGACAAGCTGGGCGCAAAACCGGGGGACATCATCACGGTCGCCTCCCGTCGCGGGAGCATTTCGCTGTACGCGAGGGCGGACGAGGGCACCCCGCGCGGCGCGGTGTTCATCCCGTTCGCGTTCTACGAGGCGGCGGCGAACATGCTGACCAATCCCAAGCTCGATCCGTTCGGCAAGATTCCCGAGTTCAAGTACTGCGCGGTGAAGGTGACCAAGGGTGGCGCGCGGCCCGGCAATCCCGGCTACGGCAAGGGCTTGGCGTTGTCCGAGATCTACAAATAAGAACTCAACAGGAGAGAACCACCCATGTCGTCCGATATTGAGATCGCACAGGC
>JANNXB010000570.1:0-5261 GCA_031409355.1 Betaproteobacteria bacterium
CGTGGCGCGCCCGTGGTCGAGGTCGGCGAATGCGGCGAACTGGCCGATCCGGCGCGCAGCATGCTCGGCGGCGAGCAGGAGAAATGGCTCGAAAGCGCGCTTGGCGGCTCGCGCGCAGGCTGGAACCTGCTCGCCCAGCAGACGCCGATGGCGCAGTTCGACCAGAAACCGGGACCCGGGCGCCGTGCGTGGACCGACGGCTGGGACGGTTACCCGGCAGCGCGCAAGCGACTGCTGGAATTCATGCATGCGAGCAAGGTTCGCAATCCTGTGGTGCTCGGCGGCGACGTGCACGCCTTCAACGCCAGCGACCTGACGCTGGATTTCGACCACCCCGCCTCGCCGGTGGTGGCGAGCGAATTCGTCGGCACCTCGATCACCTCGCAGGCCTGGCCGCAGGATCGGCTGAACGCCTTCCTGCCCGACAACCCCCACATGAAGCTGGTGGACAGCCGATTCCGCGGTTACGTCCGGGTGGAACTCTCACCTTCGCAGATGCGAACGGACCTGCGCGCGATGGAGTCGGTGACGAAACCGGATGCGGGCTGCAGCACGCTCGCGTCGTTCGTGGTCGAGGATGGGAAAGCGGGGCCGCAGAAAATCTAGCGGCACTTCAGGTTGGCGGACCAGTCTTCGATCGGCTTGGTGCAATCGTGTTCGACGACGCGGCGCGAAGGATCGAGGTCGGGGATGGGGGCCGATTGCCGCGAAACCGCGAGGGCGCTCTCGTAGGACACGCCGACGAGAAAAATGAGCGAGAGCAGCGTGCCGAAGCTGGTGCGGCCCGGAAAGTTGACCGCGCCGCTGGCGGAGCCGTTGTTCGAGTTCGCCTGCACATTGGCATTGCCGCCGCAGCCGGCAAGCGACACGGCGAGCGCAGCGGCGATCCCGGCGATCATCCTGCGGTTCATCCCGCAGTTCCTCCTGTTGCGCGTGACAAGCGGTCCCTGATCGCGTCCCATTCGGCGGTCTCCGGCGGCGATTCGATGAGTATAGCGCCGCAACCCGCGCCATCCAGCTCGCGCAGGGCCGCGTAGAGCCGCTGCGCGTAGGCGCGCGGTTCGCGCGGCATGCGGATCCAGTACTCCACGCGCTCGTCCGGGCGGGAAAACGCGAGCACCGCTACGGTCGCGCCGCGGCGCGCGATTTCGGCGTCGAGCGCATGCGCCGACACGAGCTGCGCGGGAGTTTTTGGCGCGTAGTGTCGCTCCAGAGCGCCGGAGTGGCGCGGAGAATCGGATTTCTTCCCGGAGACCTTTGCGTTCAGCGCTTCTTCCAGCTCGGCCTTCGAAACCCTTCCCGGCCGCAGCAGGACCGGCCCCGCACCGGACAGATCGACGATGGTGGATTCAATCCCGACCTCGGATGCGCCGCCGTCGAGCACGAATTCCACGTCAAGCTCTCCGACGACGTGCATGGCCGTCGTCGCGCTGACATTGCCGAAGCGGTTCGCCGATGGCGCCGCCACACCGCCGTCGAATTCACGCAGCAGCGCCTGCGCCACCGGATGCGAAGGCACGCGCAGGCCGACACTGTCCTGGCCGCCGGTGACGAAATCCTTCGCCTTCACCGAGCGCTTAAGCACCATCGTCAGCGGTCCGGGCCAGAACTGGGCGGCGAGCTTGCGCGCCTCGTCCGGAATCTCCCTGGCGTACTCGAAAGCGCCCTCGGCGGTTGCGAAATGAATGATGACGGGATGGCCGGCCGGCCGGCCCTTCGCCGCGTAAAGGCGCGCGACGGCTTCGGCGCTGGACGCGTCCGCGCCCAGTCCGTAGACGGTTTCCGTGGGAAAGGCGACCAGTCCGCCCGCGCGCAGGACCTGCGCCGCGCGGCGGACTTCGGGACTCACAATTTCAACGGCGCCGCCTTCAACACCGCGTCGGTCTGCTTTGCCCTGAACTCCGACAACTTCTTGTCAAGAGAAGGATCCGAGAGCGCAAGAATGGCCACTGCAAACAATGCCGCATTCGCCGCGCCCGCCTCACCGATGGCGAAGGTCGCGACTGGAATACCCTTGGGCATCTGCACCGTGGAGAGCAGCGAATCCAGGCCCTGCAGATGCTTCGAGGGCATCGGCACGCCGAGCACCGGCAGCGTCGTGTGCGCCGCCACCACCCCGGCAAGGTGCGCCGCCGCGCCCGCCGCCGCGATGATCACCTTCATGCCGTTGCCGGCGGCGCCTTCGGTCCAGGCCGCCACCGCCTTCGGCGTGCGGTGCGCGGACATGGCTTTCGCCTCGTAGGGCACGCCGAATTCTTCCAGCACTTTCGCCGCCGCCTTCATGGTTTCCCAATCGGACGTGGAGCCCATGATGATTCCGACAGCAGGTTTCATGAAAGCTTCTTTCCGGTAAGTTTCTCGAGCGCCTCACGGTACTTGGCCGAGGTGCGCGCGATCACGTCGGCGGGCAGCTTGGGCGCCGGCGGCGTCTTGTCCCAATCGAGCGTCTCCAGGTAGTCGCGCACGAACTGCTTGTCGTAGGAGGGCGGCGAGGTGCCGACCTGATACTGGTCGGCCGGCCAGAAGCGCGAGGAGTCGGCGGTCAGGATCTCGTCGATCAGCACTACCTGGTTCTTGTCGTCCAGGCCGAATTCGAACTTGGTGTCGGCGATGATGATGCCCTTGGTGGCGGCGAACTCCGAGGCTTCCTTGTAGAGCCGGATGCTGATGTCCTTCACCCGGTTGCCGACGTCCTTGCCGACGATCTCGCACATGCGCTCGAAGGAAATGTTCTCGTCGTGCCCGCTGGTGGCCTTGGTTGCCGGCGTGAAAATCGGCTCCGGCAGCTTCTGCGCCTGCAGCAGGCCTTTTGGCAGGTGGATGCCGCACACCGCACCGCTGGCCTGGTAGTCCTTCCAGCCCGAACCGATGAGGTAGCCGCGCACCACCGCCTCGACTGGCAGCGGCTTCATTTTCTTCACCACCACCGAGCGATGACGCACCTGCTCCTTTTCGCCCGGCCCCCTGACCACGCTCTCCGGATCGATACCGGTGAGGTGATTGGGCACCACGTGGCCGAGCTTGCCGAACCAGAAGTTGGCCAGTTCGGTGAGCACGCGGCCCTTGTCGGGGATCGGGTCGGGCAGCACCACGTCGAACGCGGACAGGCGGTCGGTGACGACGATCATCATCTTGTCGCCGTCCACGGCGTAGATGTCGCGCACCTTGCCGCGGCCGATCATGGGAAGGCTGTCGATGTGCGAGTCGAAAAGGTTCATCAGGCTGCCTGCTTTTCCAGTTCCGCTTTCCACTTGCCTTGCGCCGCGAGGCCGTTCATCTGTGCGCGGTGATGAAACGCGCGCTGGGCCGCGCCGGCGTTGGCGCGCTGGCCCTTCCAGGCGTTTAGCGCCGGATTCTGCAGCGCGCGCGAATACGAGAACGTCAGCGGCCAGGGCAGCCCCTTCATCGACGCCATCGCGTTCAGGTGCGCGGTCGCCGAGACGTCCGACTGGCCGCCGGAGAGGAACACGACGCCCGGCTGCGCGGCCGGCACGGTGCGCTTCAATACCCGGACGGTACGCTCGGCCACTTCGTCCACGCCAGCCTGGCGGGCGTTGGCCTTGCCTGACACCACCATGCTCGCCTTGAGGATGACGTGCTCGAACGAAACGTTGTGCGCGGCAAGCGCGGCGTACGTCGCACGCAGCGCAGCCTCGCTCACTTCCTCGCAGCGCTCGATGCTGTGGCCGCCATCCAGCAATACCTCGGGCTCGATCATCGGTACGATAGAGGCTTCCTGGCACAGTGCCGCGTAGCGCGCGAGCGCGTGCGCGTTCGCATACAGGCAGGCGTGGCTCGGCAACGCGGGATTGCCGTCGCCGATGGTGATCACCGCCCGCCACTTGGCGAAGCGCGCACCGAGCTTGAAGTAGGCCGCCAGGCGCTCGCGCAGGCCGTCCAGGCCTTCGGTGACCTTTTCTCCGGGGCACTGCGCGAGGTTCTTCGCGCCGGTGTCCACCTTGATGCCCGGAAGGATGCCCTTGCCCGCCATGTAGTCCGGGAACAGCACGCCGTCGTCGGTCTTCTGGCGGATGGTTTCGTCGTACAGGATCACGCCGGAGATGAACTGCTCCGCCCCGGGCGTGGTAAACAGCAGCCCGCGGTAGGCGCGGCGGTTTTCCTCGGTGCACGCAGTATTGATGGTCTTGAAGCGGGTTTCGCAGGTACCGCTCGATTCATCAGCGGCGAGAATACCCTTGCCTTTGGCGACCATCGCGGCGGCGGTCTTTGAAAGTACTGCCTTGTCCATTCGGTTCCTCGATGCTGTTAGAAACAGCGCGTGTGCGCGAAGCAGAATTTTACCGCGTCCCAGCAGCTGGACGCGCCCGGCTAGAATGCGGTGTCTTCGTTGCCGCGGCCATTCGCACCCGATGCCCGACCCGGTCGTCCTGTTCTTCCTCCTCGGCGTCATGGCGCGGCTGGTGCGTTCCGACCTGCGCGTGCCTGAGCCGCTGTACGACGCGCTGTCGATCTACCTGCTCGTCGCACTCGGCCTGAAGGGGGGAGCCGAACTCGCCAACGCCGGCGCCCTCGCGCTCGCCGGCCAGACCGCACTGGCGATCGCCATGGGCTGCATCCTGCCGCTGCTCGCGTTTTCGATCCTGCGCTTCGGCGGCGGGCTTGATCGCAGCAACGCCGCCGCAATTGCCGCGCACTACGGCTCGGTCAGCGTGGTCACCTTCGCCGCCGCCCTGACCTACCTGAACGCGCGCGACATCGCCTCCGAGCCCACCATGCCGTTCTTTGTCGCCGTACTGGAAGTCCCGGGCCTGCTGGTCGGCGTGCTGCTCGCGCGGCTGGGAACCGGCCGCAGCACCGGGATCGCGCCCATCGTGCGAGAGGCCTTCGTCGGCAAGAGCGTGATGCTCCTGGTCGGCGGCCTCGCCATCGGCGCGCTGCTGGGGCCCCAGGGCGTGGCGCCGATCAAGCCGTTCTTCGGCGACCTGTTCAAGGGCGCGCTGTGCCTGTTCATGCTGGAACTGGGGCTGGTCGCAGGCGGGCAACTGAAGGAATTGCGCCGGGCCGGGCCATTTCTTGCCGGCTTCGCCGTGGCTGTGCCGCTGCTGTTTGCGGTCATTGGCACGGGCTTTGGCTGGCTGATGGGCCTGTCGCACGGCGGCATCGCACTGATGGCAACGCTTGCGGCGAGCGCCTCGTACATCGCCGCACCGGCAGCGATGCGTATGGCAGTGCCGGAAGCCAACCCCGCGCTGTCGATCTCGATTGTCCTTGGCATCACTTTTCCGTTCAACCTGCTGGCC
>JANNXB010000571.1:0-3460 GCA_031409355.1 Betaproteobacteria bacterium
GTGCTTGGCCGGATTCACCAGGATCACACCGTACTGGTTGAACAGGCGCTGGTCGCCTTCGACGGAGATGACCAATTCGCCACGGTTCTTGAACGAGAGCCAGGTGACGCGATCCGTGAGCGCATAGGCGTTCATCCCCGAGGCGGTATTGAGCGTCGGCCCCATCCCGGATCCCGTATCGCGATACCAGGGACCTTTATCCTTCGCAATGTCGATGCCGGCGGCTTTCCAGAGCTCGACCTCCGCGAAATGCGTACCGCTCTTGTCGCCCCGGGAGGCAAACGGCGCCTGCGCCGCCTTGATCTTCTGCAGCGCCGCGACGGTGTCCTTGCTGCCGCCGATCTTCGCCGGATCCGATTTCGGCCCGACCAGCACGAAATCGTTGTACATGACCTCGAAGCGCCGCACCCCGTAGCCCTCGGCGACGAACTTCTCTTCCAGCGGCCTGGCGTGCACGAACACGACATCCGCATCGCCCCGCTTTCCCATGTCGAGCGATTGCCCGGTACCGAGCGCCACTACGCGCACCTGGACGCCCGTCTTCTGCTCGAACGCCGGTAGCAGGTGCTTGAACAGCCCAGATTGCTCCGTGGACGTCGTGGAAGCCACGGTAATAAAGCGTTGTTGTGCTTCCATCGGGAAGGAAAAGAGCAAGGAAAGCGCCAAAACCAATCGCATCAGATCCAGGGAAGTTCTCCTTTGACGAATGCCGCCGCCTCGGCGGAGGCAGGTTGCTTGAAAAACCGGTCCGCCGGGGCCTTCTCGACCAGCCGGCCCTGATGGATGAACAGCACCTCGTCCCCGAGCCGGCGTGCCTGGCCGAGGTTATGCGTCGACATGACAATCTTTGTGCCTGACGCATCGAACGCCTTGATAACGTTTTCGATCTCGCGCGTTGCGCCCGGATCGAGGTTCGCAGTGGGCTCATCCAGGAACAGGACTTCCGGATGCAGCGCCCAGGCGCGCGCCAGCGCGAGGCGCTGCTGCTCGCCGCCGGAGAGCACGCGCGCGGGCCGGTGCGCGACGTCGGTCAAGCCAACTTCGCGCAGCGCTCCCATTGCCTGCGCTTCGCGTTCTGCGGACGGGACGCGCGCCAGTTCCAGCGCGTAGAGGATGTTCGCCAGCGCGGAACGGCGCAGCATCACGGGCCGCTGGAACACCATCGCCTGGCCCCGCCGGATGCGCTCCGGATCGTGGCCGCGCCACGCAATCGCGCCCGAGCTGGGCTTGAGCAACCCGTGCATCAGGCGCATCAGCACACTTTTCCCCGCGCCGTTCGCGCCCAGGATGATGGTGGCCGGACCGGCCTCAATGGTGGTGGAGACGCCATCGATGATCGATCGACCGCCAGCGACAAAGCGCAGGTCGCGCAATTCGAGCGGCAGGATGCTTCCCGCGACCGCCATCAGCCGTAGCGCCGCTGCGCGGCTTCCTTGATCAGGTGGGCAGCCGCATTCAGCGCCACGACCAGCGCAATCAGCACGAATCCGAGAGACAGCGCTAGCGGCAAGTCGCCCTTCGAGGTTTCAAGCGCGATCGTGGTGGTCATCACGCGTGTGACGCCGTCGATGTTGCCGCCAACGATGATGACCGCGCCGACTTCCGCAAGCGCGCGCCCGAGTCCTGCCAGCACGGCCGTGACCAGCGAGAATCGGATGTCCCAGACGAGCGTGAAGGCCGCGCGCAGGCCTTCGGCGCCCAGCGATCGCAGCTGCTCCTCGTACTCGACCCAGGCGTCTTCCACCGACTGCCTGCATAGAGCGGCAATGATCGGCAGCACCAGGATGGTCTGGGCAATCACCATCGCCGGCGGCGTGAACAGCAGCCCAAGAGGACCCAGCGGCCCAGCGCGCGACAGGAGCAGATACACCAGGAGCCCCACCACCACCGGCGGCAGGCCCATGAGCGCATTGAGCAGCACGATGATCGTTCGCCGCCCCGGAAAGCGCCCTACCGCGATCGCAGCGCCAAGCGGCAGCCCAATCAGCGACGCCAGCAGGACGGCTGACAGGCTCACCGCAAGGCTGAGCGCGACGATCTCGCCAAGCGTAGAAATCATTATGTTTGCTTTTGCATATCCATAGGCTCAATATCACTGTATTCGAGCACAACCGGGCGCATAAATAGGCATGACGCTGCATATAGGACCAGACATCGACCTGAAGACGCGCTGGCTCGCGGGCGACGGCTTGTCGCCCCGCCACGGCCAGGCGCTGCTTGGGCTGCTCCTGGCCCTGTCCCGCGCCGCGTCTCTGCGCGAAGCCGCGCACGCCGCGGGACTCTCCTACCGCCATGCCTGGGGCCTGCTGGGCACCGGCACGCGTGCGCTGGGGGCGCCGCTGGTCGACATGCAGCGCGGCAGGGGGGCGCGACTCACCGCATATGGCCGCAAGCTCCTGGAGGCGGATGCCCATGTCCGGTCGGTGCTCGATACGCAACTCGAACGGCTGCGACGGGAGGTGGGCGATATGCTGGCGACGGCGGCCCCCGGCGAGCAGTCGCGCCTGTCGCTGCAAGCGAGCCACGACCTCGCCTTGCCCCTGCTTGCGAAGCTGTGCGCGCCCCGCCTGCGCCTGGACATCGCGTTCCGCGGTGCGGACGAGTGCCTGGCGGCGCTGGCGCGGGGCGAATGCGACCTGGCGGGTTTCCACGTCGCCGACGCCCTGCCTCGCGCGGCGGCCGCGGCGGCCGCGCTCGGTCGCTGGCTCGATCCACACAAGCACCAGCTATTGCATTTCGTGTCGCGCGAGCAGGGCATCATCGTGCGCCCTGGAGTACGGGTGCGCGGGGTAAGCGACCTGGCGCGTCCTGGCCTGCGTTTCCTCAATCGGCCGCCGGGCGCGGGACCACATGACAACGTGGACCTCGCAGTCGCTGCGGCAGTTTCCGAAGGCCGCGCCGAAGCAGGTTTCGGCCTGCGTGCAGCGGCAGCGCGCTATGGCCTGGAATTTGTTCCGCTCGCCACTGAACGCTATTACCTCGCACTGGAGCGGCGAACGTTTCGCGAGGCGCCGCTGCAGTTGCTGCTCGCGGCGATGCGCAGCCGGGAATTCATGCAGGGCACGACGCAACTCCCGGGCTACGATGCATCGAATGCCGGAAGCCGCGAGGCGATCACCGCGGCACTTGCCTGGCTGAAGCAGCCGCGCCCACGAAAGCGGGCGGCTTGACAGCCTCAGGCGGTAACAGTCTTTCGCTCGGCGTACGCCGAATAGAAGTGGTCGAAGATGCGGACTGCTTCGGCGAGCATGGCATCGTCATTGCGGGCCTTTTCCTTCACGCCCTTGAGGACGGTTTCCAGGCCCTTGGCGTCTGCCGCGGGGGCGCCGCCGACGTCGAGGAAGTGCACGGAAGCGCCGATGGTGGCGAGCGCCGGATCCTTGTCCAGGCCAAAGGTCTCCATGAGCACTTCGAAAGTCACCCGGTTTCCGACATGCGTGAATTCAGCGCCGTCGAAGTC